>WFQT01000480.1 GCA_015486895.1 Anaerolineae bacterium | reverse complement strand
GCGCAGGTCCACACGACCCAGCTCCTACACACTTTGAACCGCATTATTCTGCCAGTGCAACAAACCGCTGCCGAACCAACAGAGGTATTACCATTAGCCATAGAATTGCTCTCCTCTGCCGGCATGCCCGCCATGCACTTCTGCTTTGACAACGAGGGCCACGTACAGAACATTTCCAAAACAGAACAGGACAGGTTCCTCCTAGGAGACATACACGCCGCTTTTCAGTCGTTATTAAAAGAAGGGAAGGAAGCATTCTTCAGCGAAGCTTATCACTTAGCCTATCTCTACCTGATCCCGATAGACGTCGTACTGGTCGTTTCCTTATCGCATCTCTATCCGGACGACAAGCCAGCTTTCATTGCCTTTGGTCGCCAACTGAACAACAACTGGCAGGCGCTGAAACTCATCCAGAAAACAGAACAAGGACGCCAACACGCCGAAGCAGTAGCGCATCGCCTTCAGAAGTTGTTGGCATTTAGTTCTAACCTCAGCAACGCTGCAACTACAGCGGACGCTATTGACATCTTAGGTGCTAGCATTACCTCCATCCTGGAACATGCCCTGGACGTATTTGTGTCCTTACACGATGAGGCCAACGATCAATGGTATGGGTATATTCCTGTACATCAAAGTTCTCTCCATGATTTGCTCCGTCAGTTCGCCGGCAAAGAGCCACAGAAAAGCCTACGCCCCTTGCACCCCACGGAGCTAGTAACCACCACTAACATAGCCGACGTGCTGTCTTTTGCTGCCATCACACCGACTCTCCTGCAAACATTACAACAAGCCACAGACGTCCATCAGGTCATCAACATACCGCTACAATTAGGTAATGACCTCCTCGGGACACTATTTGTCACCAGTCGGCTGGCCGACATGCCGCCCGAGGACTTAGATGTCTTACAAGTCATGGCCCAGCACATTGCCGGAACATTGCTAAATCGGCGCATCTTAGCCCAATTGGAAGAACGCGTCGAGCAGGGTTCCCTTTTATACAACATTGTCACGGCATTGTACACCACCCAACAAGCAGAAGAGGCTGCCCAAATAGGTTTAGATCGCTTACTTGCCCTGCTAAATCTCAACGATGGGGTCCTTTATGCCCGTGACAACGTTGGCCGCTACCGCTTGTTAGCCGGTCAAGGCAACGGATTCTCCTGCCAGACGGCGCTGGCCCGTTGGGCCTCCTCCTTCTGGCCAGAAAGGGAAGAAGAATACCGGCAAAGATCGCTTCTCCACTTTAGGCGTTCAGAAGTAACAATAGCAAACGACTGTTGGCCTCCTAGAACAACTGGTTTTTACTTTCTGCCTTTGCCCGGAGGAGTAGACAAATCATTTGGTTTTATTGTCCTTTTCTACCAATACAGCAGAGCCCCAGCGCCGGCGACACAACAGCTCGTGGCCTCACTGGTCCAGCAAATTGCCCTGGCCATTCAACGAGCGCAACTGCGCCAGGCTGAACGGGAGCGTATAAAACGGCTAACGGAGCTGATAAAGAGCACCGAAGCATTAGCAACAACTGTCAATGAGCAGCACTTATACAAAGTAATACTCTCCCACGGAAAGAATTTGCTCCGAGCTGATCGGGCGCTTCTTTGCGCGTTCGACAAAAAGGGAGCGGTGATCTGCCCAGTAGCAGATCACATCTCGCCAGAATACGTTCACAGCGTGAGAGAGCATTACCGCTCCCTGCCAGGTTATCGATCACTGTCCGAAGAACACCCCCTGGTCGTCATCAACGACATCGAACAGATCAAAGAGTCAAAGCCACAAGTCTACGGACACATGCAGAAGGAAGGGTTCAAGAATTACATCGTCACACCGATCACCCGGCCTTCTGAACGCCCATTGGGAGCTATAATCTTTTACCGCGATCAACTGAGACCGTTTACCCAATCGGACCAGCTATTGGCCAAACTTTTCGGCAACCAAGCCTTTGCTGCCCTGGAAAACGCCCGTCTATACGCTTCGCTACAACAACAGGTCACCACGGTGGAAGCATTACTAAACGTTGGCATCGCCTTAGGCAGAACAACAGAAATAAGCCAAATGATGAGCCTGGTGGTAAAAGCAGTCACCCAAACAATGAAAACTGAACGTGCTCTCATCTTCCTTTGGAGTGAAGACAAAGGTGTTTACGAAGTGCGAGCAGCCGTCAATGTTCCGGAGAGTACCTGGCCGTTGCTAACTTTCCGGCCGGGAGAGAGTGTAGTAGGATTCGTCGCCCAACAGCAACAACCTCTCATTATCAACGATCCAGCGCTTTCAGAACTGACGCGGTCTCCTTCCGGTCACATTCAGCAAGTTCGCTCAGAGTTCCCCTTGCGTAACGTTCTAGGCGTTCCGATTGTCGTAGACGGCAAGTCCGTCGGAGTGCTCACCGTAGACAACCGGCAAGACGGAGATTTCAGTGACAGAGATCAAAAAGAGGTCAACGCCTTGGCAGGGCAGCTATCCGTAGCACTGAAAAATTATTTTCTCATCATGGAGGCTAGGCGGCAAGTGAACTTGCTGGAAATCGTTAACGAAATTGGCAGCAAAATCTCCCTGCAACTGGATCCGTTGAGCATAGTTCAAAGCTATTTACAGCAAATACAAGAAGGAATGGCGCTACCTAAAGCATTCATCGGGATAATAGAAGGAGAGATCATAACATTCTACGGCTACCAACGGCAGGTCATTCGCAAAAACATTGCCGACCTGGACCTGACAAGGAAGGCAATTACCAAGCAACAGGTCATCGTCGCCAATAACGTTCGCCCAAGTAAACATCAACAGTCGTGTCGCTACAGTACAGATGTGGACACCGCTATGGAGGTGATCGTTCCGGTTCTAAACGACAACCAGGTTATCGCCGTACTGGACATCCACGGAACACGCCCAGGCCAATACTCGGAAACGGATATCCTCATTATGCAGGCATTAGGTCGGCAAATCGGGAGTTCCTTAACCGCAGCCCAAGACTACCAAGAGGCCAAGCGGAGAGCTAAAGAAGAAAGTACATTCAACAGCGTATTACAGGCCATGACTGCTTCTCTAGACCTTGGCCAAATCATGAACACAGTCTTAGAACAACTGGTAACCAATCTCGAAGTGGATGGAGCAAGTTTTATCGTCATTGATGACCAGCGCCAGGAATGGAGAGCAGAATATCGCTTCAGCGAAGGGGGCTCTTCAGAGAGCCCTGGTGCCTGGCACAGCCTGAGCGAACTGCCTCCCTCGCTCAAGAAAATCAGCAACAGCGAACTATACAGCGAACCATACATTACTAACGATGCCTTCCTGGCAAGCGAGCCTTTACGGGCATTCGGTGAGGCCCACCATGCGCGTTCCTGGATAGCCGTGCCTCTATTCTCGCACTCAGCCTTGCACGCCGTGCTCGCCCTGCATTATTTCCAGACGGCGCACGATTGGTCAGAGAGTGAAGTTACCTTCTTACGCCGTTTGGCGACACCGCTAAGGCTAATGATAATGAATATCGAGCTCTATCAGGAAACAGAGCGCTACGCTTTGCAGACGGAGCAGTTGGTTGCAAAACGAACAGACACCCTTCACCGACAACAACGGGAAAGCAATGCAATTTTACAGAACATCGCTGACGGCATTATGATCACGGACCGGGAGGGAAAGGTGTTAGCCGTTAACCCTGCTTTCACAACAATTACCGGCTATAGCCTTGGTGATCTGAATTCCTGGTCAGATTTGCTAAGCGACGACGACCCAACCATGCACGCTGTCCTCTTCGAAGCAGCCGCTGCAGTGCAAGCACAAAAGTCGTGGCAAGGGCAAGTTACTGCCCGTAGAAAAGACGGCACCCCTTACGATATAGACTTAAACATGGTGCCCGTCGTCGTCCCAGATGACAAGAGCCCTGCTCGCTTAGTATGGGGTTTGCACGACATTACAGAGCTCATGAACCTGGATCGTGTGCGCGCAGCGATCGTATCCAACGTCTCCCATGAGCTGCGCACCCCACTGACGAACTTCAAACTCTATTTAGAGCTCCTGAGACGGGGAAAATCAGAGCGCCGAGAACGCTACCTGGATATCCTTGACAAGGAAACATGGCGCTTGCAACGGTTAGTAGAGCAAATCTTGACTTTCTCCCGTATAGAGGGACAACAGGACTGGACCCAAAGACAGATAATACCATTACGGCTATTTGTAAATGACTTGCTGGTGTCGTTAAACAGGCAAGCTGCCGAGAAGGAACTTACCTTGAGCAACGATGTCCCTGCAGATTTACCGCCAGTTTGGATCGATAGCGACCATCTGAAAAAGATATTACTCAACCTGTTGACCAACGCGATCCATTACACCAAAGAGGGCCGGGTCTGGGTATCGGCAGAGGAAAAGGAGTATAATGGGCAGGCTGGCGTTGCCATTGCCGTCCACGATACCGGCTTAGGAATCAGTGAGGAAGAGCAAAAACATATTTTCGAGCGTTTCTATCGCGGCCATTCCGCCTTAGAAAGCAATGAGCCAGGCAGCGGCTTGGGATTGGCCATCGTGAGCTATATCCTGCGTCACTATCAGGGCGATATTAGAGTCACCAGTTCTACAGAAGGGAGCACTTTCACTGTCTGGCTCCCGCAACAACCGGGAGATAAGCGAGGGGAGAAATAATGGCGAAAGAATATCATCCTAAGATACTCATTGTCGATGACGAAGAATCCCTCATTGAAGGGGTACAGGATGTGTTGGAACTGGAGGATTACCGGGTCCTATCAGCTCACAACGGCCAGGAGGGGTTGGAAATCTTCCAGCAAGAACGTCCTGATTTGGTGGTAGCGGACATCATGATGCCGGTGATGGACGGTTACGAGTTTTGTGCCCAAGTGCGACAGCTTCCCTACGGTGTCCAAGTCCCATTCATCTTCTTGACAGCCAAAGGGGAACGGGAAGATATGCACCGGGGACGAATGCTCGGTGCCGATGACTTTTTGACCAAGCCATTCGAGACCGAGGATCTTCTAGTGATCATCAGATCCCGGTTGCAGCGCTCTGAAGCAGTGGGCGAGGTAATGAACAAAGAAATGGAAGACTTGCGCCATGCCATTGTACGCACCTTAAGCCATGAATTCCGCACCCCTCTGACTTTCATCAGCGGTTACACCGAGCTTCTGGCGGAGAATCAAGGCGACTTTCTGGATGTGGAACTGGAAGATCTCTTAAAGGGCCTTCAAGAGGGGAGCCGCCGCCTCCAGTACCTGGTGGACAGTTTCCTTTTCTTAGTCTCATTGCAAACTGGTTCGGCGGCAAAAGAGATGGCCCAATCGAAGCAACTGTTCTCCGTGCTGGCTCCTTTGCGGGCAGCCGTCGCCCGCAAGCAAAAGGAAGCAGAGGCTAAGTCGATCTCAATCGACCAGGAAGAAGCTAAAGCGCTATCCCCAGTCACCGGCAGCATGGCTATGCTGACGTCGGCATTTGAACGCGTAGTGGACAACGCCATCAAGTTCTCTCCCGAGGGACATTCTCCCATAAGGATTAGGGTAAGAATGAGGGGGGATAAAGTTCGGGTCGAGATTGCTGACCATGGCATTGGCATCGCACCAACAGCAATTCCGCATATTTTCAACGCCTTCGAGCAAGTCAACCGGGAAAAAAGAGAACAAGGCGGCGCCGGCCTTGGTTTAGCTATTGTCAAAGCTGTTGTCGAGTTACATAACGGCACGGTGAGCGCCAGTAGCCAAGAGGGTGTCGGCACAACCATTCTTATCGACTTGCCCACAGCCAAGAAAGGGCCCGGATAAGGACTGCCCGGCAGGGCACTGGGAACGCTTCACCTTTCCATACCTTACCTTGACTGATTTCTTATGGTATGTTAAGATTTCTATAGTTTCTGAATGTTGTCTGCTACCTAAAGTGAAGGCATGTTGGCCTGATGGGAATGAAAAACCACAATACCTGGCTGAATTTATCAGACGCCGCCCGTTTGTTAGGCATACACCCGGCAACATTACGCCACTGGGCAGACCAGGGACATGTGCCATTCTTCCGCACCGCCGGCGGCCATCGTCGTTTCCGTTACGATGACATCGTGAACGTCTTACAAGAAGGAATGCACAACGCCAAGGTGGCCCATCTTTTAGGAACGAATCAGTGGCCCACTACTGAAGAAGAAACGGATATCGGTTCTTTAGCCATGGAACCGGCAACAAAAGCCGTCATGCAGAAAGCTTTAGGTCACACGCAAAACGAGATCGAAGAGAGAAGTCCACACTTCTCGCGCTGGTATTACGCCTTCGACCAGGAAGGCAGGCAGCGCATGCGGGAGCAAGGGCGGCATCTCTTCATCCTATCCATCCAGTACGTTCTCAAACAGCAAAACCGGGAAGAAATACTAGAGAGGGGAAGACATCTGGGCTGGCTGCACGGTGAAAGTAGCATCCACTACGGCATCTCATTGGTGGAAACGGTCCGCGCCTTTAACTTCTTCCGCCGTTCACTGCTGGAGACCCTGGAGACCCGGGGTACACCAGAGCGATCGCCGGACATCCAAGACATGCAAATTGGAGATGTAGTAGACGCTTTTTTGTCAGAAGTGCTCTATTCCGTAATTGGTGCCTATGAATCGGCTTTCTTAGAGACATCATAGACAATGGGTTTTTTGAAGCGAAGGAATAAGAAGACACCATCACCAAGTGCCGAACCGCGAGTAGCGCCGCGATCATATGAAATTTGGGTGCCAGTAGCGTTAGCAGTCCTGATTGTTTTACTGGTAGCTTTGTTAGTCTTTGTAATATCGCTCGTAGTCAGCGTGCTGCTGTGAGCACTATCTCTCTTTATTCTTTAGCAACCAAATCCCTGCCCAAAAAGCAAGGGTCGAGACGATAAGAACAGAAACGCCAGATTACACAGTCCAGAAAAGGGAACAATCTAGTTACCTGCTCCCTCAGCTGTTTCCTATGTACCAATGGACTCCAATCGTGTCCCAACCTGGCCGAGCCAGAACCCAAAAAACTAACCACAGCTTGCACAGATTTTCACGGATTTCTGATGGCATGGTTCATTTCAAAGCGAATCGATCTTTACAAATAGGGCAGAAAAAAGCCACAGAATAGCACGGAAAGACACAGAAAAGGTTGAATACAGAGGATGTTCAGTGAAATTCCGTGTTATTCTGTGGCCTGGCTCGCTCTGAAGTTCAGAAGATTTGTAAAGATGTGAAAAGGCCCTTTTGAACCACGCCTTTCTGATTTATCTAATCTGTATGGACCATGCCGAAAGGAGAATTATAAACGTGTTTAATAACTGGGTTTCTGTCTTAGCTTCAGTGACAACGACGATCTTTGTCGTAGCCGTTCTGTTCCGTTATTGGCATGGCCAGCGGCCTTACATGCTCATCTGGGGAATTGGTCTGATACTGTTTGCAATCGGTACTTGGACAGAGAGCTATTATGCTTTCTTAGGCTGGAATGATCTGGTTTATCGGCTCTGGTATCTAGCGGGGGCAATATTAGTCGCAGCCTGGTTAGGCCAGGGCACAGTCTACTTGCTCTTCAAGCGAACATGGGCCAATGCGTTGCTGCTAATTTTGACAATCGCCTCCATTTACGCAGCTTACCGTGTTTTCAGTGCCCAATTAGACCCGTCTCTTATGGCGCACGGGGAACTAAGCGGCAAAGCAATTATTACTCCCGGCGTACGTGTCCTGAGCCCCTTTTTCAACATTTACGGCACTTTGATGCTTGTCGGTGGCGCCATCTATTCCGCCTGGATTTTCTGGCGTAAGCGGATATTGCTCCATCGAGTGGTGGGAAATATCCTCATCGCCGCCGGGGCTCTCTTTCCCGCTTTCGGAGGCGCTTTACAACGAATCGGCGTGCCTTACGCCCTTTACTCCACGGAATTATTAGGCGTTATCTTGATCTTCATCGGCTTTTTGCGAGCCACCCATGGCGACGTAGGGACGAAGGCGTGAGGAACGGCCCCGGCAATTTCACTGTCGACGACGAAGCGCTCCAGCTGACAGAGAGACATCCAGAGCGCGGTTTCATCGGCGGAGACCCGCGTCGGCAACCACGGCGCCCTATTCCTGCCGAGCCGGCGCCTTTTTTTCGCTGGCATGGCTCTTCGCCAAAGCATATCGATAAGCTGCAGGCATTCATTGCCAGCGGTGCCCCCTTAGAGATAGAAATCGGCAGCGGAGATGGTCGTTTCATCGTGGACCGGGCAGCCCATCATCCGGAAAGAAACTTGCTGGCCTTTGAAGTGCGATACCATTTTGCCCGGCGCGCTTTCCTACGGGTGGCGAAATCGGGATTAGACAACATTTGGATCAGTGATGATGACGCCCGTTACACTTTGCCCAAGCTGATAGCACCCGGTTCCGTCTCCGTCTGGCATATCTTGATGCCAGACCCATGGTGGAAGCGCAGACACCAGCGCAAGCGACTTTTCACGCCCTCCTTCGTGGTTATGTTGGCCGACCTAACATCGCCGGGGGGCATCCTCCGAGTAGAAACAGACGTGGCCGGCTATGCCAGGTTTATCGCCGACCTGCTGGCCGCCGAGCCGCGCTTCGGTGAGCACGATCCAAGCATCGGCCAATTCTTCACGGCCGATCGTCCCAGCAAGCGACAGGCGTACTGCCGGGAACATAACCTGCCCATTTATTCTATTTATGTGCAGCACCGATGAAAAGGAAGCCCCTCATAGCGCTTTCACCGCCCCGATGACCACTTTCCCGTCACCCTACCTTTGGATATAATAGCTCTTATTCACTCGAGAGCAATACCTTACGCCGTGGAGAGAGCCTTCACAAACGCTACAGGACAGTCACCTTGAGAAAAACTGCTCTTCTTCATGGACCATCTGTTTTTTGCTCCAACGACACACTGTCCCCGGGCCAAACCGTTGGCCGGATAAGGGAAGCGCATGACGAACGTAGCAATCGTGATCCCAACTTACAACGAGGCGGAAAACTTGCCGAAGATGACATCTGCCCTATTTGAATTACCCCTGCCCAATTTGCACCTTATCATCGTGGATGACGACTCGCCGGACGGTACCGGCGCTCTCGCCGACCAGTTAGTGGCAAAATACCCCGATTGCGTGGAAGTAATCCACCGAGAGGGAAAGCGAGGCTTGGGCACGGCCTACATCACCGGATTCAAACGGGCCATAGCAAACGGAGCCGATCGCATCGTCCAGATGGACGCCGACTTCTCACACTCTCCCCATTACATCCCGAAAATGGTGGCCAACTGCGACGACTACGACGTAGTCGTTGGCTCTCGCTATGTGTCTGGAGGCAAGTTAGATGAGCGCTGGAGCTGGTGGCGTTACGCTCTGAGCTGGTGGGCAAACTCCATTTACACCCGCTTGATTCTAGGATTACGAGCCAAAGACACGACCGCCGGCTTCAAGTGCTGGCGGCGAGAAACGTTGCTCGGCATTGGCCTGGAT
>WFQT01000479.1 GCA_015486895.1 Anaerolineae bacterium | reverse complement strand
TTGCTGGAAGCGCATCCCCGGTTGACGCGAGAGGCGATTCAGGCTGCACTGGCCTTTGCGGCTGAGGCGTTACGAGCGGATGTGGTGTATCCCGTAGAGGTGCCAGCGTGAAAATCCTGGCCTATCGTGCTAATGATGCCCCTCGGAGAAAGTCAGGAGTTTTCGAGTCACGAGGGTGGGAAAGCCGGACAGCCCCAGCGCGTCCAGCACGTCTGTGGGCCGGACGCTGGCGCTAGGCCTGTGGCTGAGGCGCATCCACAGGCGGATCTTTCCGCCCCCCGATGGCGGCAGCACCCGCAACTCCTGCACCAGCGGGCGGATGTTCACCAGCTTCGTCCCTTTTTGGGTGCGTTTTTCGTGTAAGACCTGTTGCCTGGCGAGGAGCCGCGCGATCGCGTCGGTCACCACGCCCACGTCGGGCACCTCCTCCAGCACCGCCTCGTACTCGGCAGCGGTGAGGATAGACTGGAGCGATGGAGCTTTCAACGGCACTTCCTCGTGGTGGTTCTGGGTTCCGCAGCACGTGGAGATGCACGATGAGCGGGTCTCACTCTTCTCCAGGTGGATGCGCGCCGGAACCTACGAGTTCCATTACCATGTCCGGGCTGCCCTGCCCGGCAGATACCTGGTCGCCCCGACAGTGGCGTCGGAGATGTACTTCCCGGAGGTGTTCGGCCGCACTGGCGGGCTGGCGTTCGAGGTGAGGCCGTGACTTTCGGCACCGAAAAGACAGGGGTGTGGGGTCAGAGTGCGGGACAGGGCTCTTCAGAGTTCTGGAGCCGTTCCAGGAGTTTTTTGATGCACTTGGGGAAAACCACGAGTCGCCATTGCATTGGGGTTGATGATGGTAATGGCAACGGCTTAGGGGGCTCCTGGATTTGCTCCGAACTCCCTGTCAGGGGAAAAGGAAGTAATTCCTGGGGCCCATAGGGCCCCAGGAATTACCCTGCCTTTCGGGGAGGCTTCGCCAACCCCTGGCAAGCCACAGCACGAGCGCTGTATCGAGTGTGAGGGCTCCCAGGAGCGTTTCCGGGCCTTGATTTGCTTCGGAAGCCCGAAGGTAGTTTTTCTCACACATCTGGGGTCGGGAGCGACGCACTGCTGGCGTCGACGAAGGAAGGACGGTAGTGGCTTTGAGAGTTTACCGGCACTGCCGGCCCGTATGACTTACTTCTAACACTCCCCCAAATCGCGAACTTGACGATTTAGCTTCCGTACCGTTAAAATATTGCAGACAAAAACCCCGCCCGGTATAGGCCGTACCGGCGAGGTGGCGACCGGAGCGGTATTGGCACCCCGGCAGGACGACGGCACACGGACTTGCCGGAGTAGAGCCGATCTGGCGGGCTCTGGAGTGACACAAGCCACATTCCTGCAATACCGCATGATAGAACTATGGAGCATGCTCGTCTTCGTGAGTCGGGTTGTCGGTAGTGCCACTCTTCGCAGAGAGGGGCGTTCAGAGCGCAACCCCCCTGTATTCTTCATCTTTACGCCACTATTGGGGGTTTTTGTGGCTCAGGGAATGGGGTGCTCCTCATTTCTGCGATAGCTTTGACCTTGCTCGCATTGGAGGTAATTGCGAAGTGACAGTCTTAGAACCCTCTTATGCAGCGGACTCCCGCAGGGGTGTCTGGCGAAAATCAGCTTCTGGGCAGTTTCACAGACTTCCCTCCATACCGCTCTTGTCTTTTTCACAGGCAGACAGCAGCCGAAGCCCACGGGGAACCGGCATTTCCCGTCATATCCCCTGCATCCCGAAATCGGTCAGATACCTGCTCTTCATCCTGGCAACAGGGACTTTTTTGCGTTTTTTCCACCTGGGCACCAAAGGCTTGTGGGGAGACGAGATATGGACAGCCGAGTGGTCCCGCCCCGGCATCCTGCACATTTTCAGCCACCTGTCCAGGCCTCCGGACATGCCGCTCATGTATGCTCTGACCCACATCTCGTTGTTTTTCGGGCAAAATGAGTTTTGGGTCCGCCTGCCATCGGCCCTGTTTGGCATTCTCGGCATTTACCTCATCTACCTGGTCTCTCGACTGATGACGAGAAAAAAGGAGGTGGCATTGGTTAGCAGTTACATGCTGGCCATTTCCCCATTTCACATCTGGTATTCTCAAGAGGCCCGGTACTACTCGATCTGGATAGCTCTAACTCTGGCCGCTTCCTTTTACCTGCTTGTAGCGCTAGACGAGATGACACGCATTTACCCCTGGGTAGCCTTTGCAGTGATTGCCGTCCTTTCCATCTACACCCACCTTCTATCCCTCTGGATCGTTCTAAGCCTCCTGCTGTTTTCCTCTTTGGTCTTCATCCACGACAACATCAAGGCCAAAAGAAGTTGCTGCGCTCCCAGTGTCACCAGAGAAGGAATTTTGCTGGCGGCGTCTTTTCTGGGGATGCTTTGCCTTTCCGTCCCGGCTATCATCTCTGTCGTTCGCACGCTGAGAACAGGCGTGAGTCCTACGGGACAGGCATTGGCTTCCTTTACGTTGGTCCCCAAGATTCCTGTGTTTCTTAACAAGAAATTCCTGTGGAACTTCATTATCTACTTAAATGGAGGGAAGACCCTCTCTTATATCTTAGTCCCCCTATCTGCTCTTGGAATGCTCTCTTTGTGGAAGAGACGGCCTCGTGTGTTGCTGTTGGCTGTTACGATCTTCATTACGCCGATCCTCGTGAGTTTTTTCATTGACTTCCTTCATTTCATCAACTACAGGTATTTTATCTTCATGCTTCCCTTTTACCTGATCATAGTGGCTGAAGGGATAGCGACGATTCCTGGAATTCTAAAACGCTTCGTTTGGCCTTCGTTGAACGAACGCTCGCTGATAGCCATTACAATTTTGATAGTAAGCGCGCTTTCCGTGACCCCGTTGAATTTGCTCTACAGACAAGGAAAAGCCAATGACTGGAGGGCGATCGCTTCCTATATCGGCTCACACGCTAAGCCTGGGGCAGTGGTGCTAACGGAGAAGTGGGGAGCGCCTGCTTTGAAACATTACCTTCATCGCCGGGATATCAAGATTTTGATGGCTAAGAACGCAAACGAGCAGACGCTTGGTGGACGAGATAGCTGGTTCGTAGGCCTGCGTGGCAAATATGAGAAAGACATCAGGGAACAGGGATTTGTCCAAGTCCCCGAAAGGGCGTGGAAGGACTCTCGTTTTTTTTATTATCCTGAGCCGAATGCAGAAATCGTATACCCCATTTCCGAACCTTTTGCCACAGTCTACCGCAAAACATCTTCTCGCAGAGTTCAAAAGGGTGCAAAGACCGTGGCACCAAAATCGGTCTGGATTATTGGAGATAGCCTCACCACTGGCTTGTTTGCATCCTCCGACGCGACGAGTTTCCGGAGCATTCTGCTGAGAGCCTTGGGGAACGAATTTCCAGGGAGCATACATTCTACGTTCTGGGGAAACACTTGCTCTTTAGGAGGATTGGCGCAGAAATGGGACGAATGGGATGACTACCCAGACGTCCTCTTCATAGAATTGGGGATAAATGACCTCCCGCCCGGACGGCCAAAATGCGTCAACACGCCGGAAAAAGAATGGAAGGCAAGATATGGGGCTACATTGGACCATATCCGTGCGAGGGACCCCGGCGTGGAGATAGTCATCGGTACCATTCCGTGGTGCAACTGGAAACGTGGGAGCAAGGGCTACGAAAAAGCCATGGAGTACAACGCGTGGATCATAGAACTGGCTGCCGATAGGGGAATACCTGTGGCTGACCTGTGGAGTGCCACTTTCGATCGTCGTGACGGCATTTCTTCACCTGACAAGGCGAGCCCTTTCGCACCGTTTTTGCACGGAGACAACTTCCATCCCAGCGATGTGGGACACAGGCGAATCGCGCAGGAGTTTTTCCGAACTTACATCAATGCATACCATCACAAGTAAGACCTTCGGTGGCTGTTTAGACGGGTCTCTCACCTATGGCCTGGTACAACGAATCGGCGAAACGGCCCGCCCAAGGGAGCTCGTCGGCGATTCGCTAGTCTTGGACCTTCGGTCCCTCAGCGGTGAGATTTTACAGCTCTTGGAACAAATCGAAAGCCCAGAGCCGTTTCAGGAGCCTTCTCGACGTTTCTGAGGCAAATCCCCGCTCGCCTCTGATAACGGAAAGCGGCGGTGGTTTTGGCGAATCCTGGGGGCCCTACGGGCCCCAGGATTCGCTTCGCTCTCCCTTTACCCCACATTCCACACCCTGGGATGGCGAAAAAGGGAATATCGGGTAACCTTGGGAC
>WFQT01000478.1 GCA_015486895.1 Anaerolineae bacterium | reverse complement strand
CACATGTACAGCACCCAACCGGGTGTAATCCCGATGGGTGAGAGCGTTATTGACTGCCTCACGGAAAGTGCGGAAATCGTAGGCGGGCACTCCGACCCGGAAAAGACCTACATTCAGCTCTCGTTCCTCGTTCCGGATCGCAAAACCTTCCATAATGCGCTCAAACACACGCAGAAGAGGCCCCCGGTAAAACTCATTAAACCGCACTTCTTGTCTTTCCAATACTTGAAAAGCCACTTCATGGGCCGGCAGGAACATACGGACTGCATCTTCCTTCCCAACCAGAAGCAACCCGGCGACGGTGGGTACTCGATAATCATTCTCTGCCTGCACCAGGGTCAACGCACGAGCCAGTTGATGGTCATCAAGATCGAGCAACGCTGCATCACCGTGGTACTCTCGCACCAGGCGGCGCAGACGCTCGAACTCCAGCGGATCCAAGTCATTCCAGGTTGCTCCCGATACAGGCTGGGCGGTGTAATCGCGCAGGCCTCGGTCCGCGTACCAGGACGTCAATTCATTGGGGTAAAGAGGGCGGCAGCCGGGCTCCCCACGAGAATCACGATAGCGGATGAGCAGTTTGCCGTTGCTCGTGGCCACCGGTTGGCGTGCTTTAGGTATCTCAAGGACGGCCACGATACCTTCTGGCAATGTCACAAAAGTTGCCTGCACATCCAGAGGCGGAACCGTGCGGGCAGCAATGAACGCCGCCAGTTGATGTGGGTCAGTCTCGTGCTTTTTGTGTAGGCCGGTCACCGTGCCGTCGTCCTCCACACCAACGAACAACACACCACCCTGGGCATTGGCTAAGCACACCGCCGTTTCCAGCAAGTCAGCATCCGGTAACGGAGAACGGTCGCTCTTGAACTCTACGGTCGCGGATTCTCCATCGGCCAACAATTGGCGAACCTGAGCTTCATCCATAGCGCTCCTCCTGCACTTTTCGCCACGCGGCCAGGGCTTCCTCGAACGCCCGCCTCTTGCTATCGCCGTCGGACTGGTGTACCAGCCGGAAATAGACACCCCGATGAGCTTCCCGCCTGGGGGGCTCCGGTTCGCGATGCAGGACGAAAGCGGCGGTCTGCAGCGTTCCAGGGTTACCCGTTTCAAACAGAGCCGGGCCGACATGAGCCATAGCCTCTATTACAGCTTGGTCTGTCAGGGCCTGCCGCAATTTCTCATAAGACGAAATAAACATAAAGGAATGCATGGTCAGCATGCCCACATAGCCCTGCTCCTCGGTCAGCTCAAGACAGCGCAGAATGAAAGCAGCGTAGAGGTCACCTTTGCCCTTCGGAAACTCGTCCGACACTAAGTTCGCCAGTTCCTTATTCATGTTGCGCCGGGACATGTAAGGCGGGTTCGTGACCACGACATCGTAGCGCTGAGCGAGCAAATCCACCAAGCGCAGGCCGCGCACGGCCTCCCCCACGAAGAAAGTTTGGGTGGGATCGTCAGCCGCGAAGTCGCGGGCGAATTGGTCCAACGCTTGTAAGACTTTACCTTCCAAAATAGCCCAGTATTCACTCTCTACGGCGTCACGTTCGTATTCCCCCTCCACACCGGCGAGAAGGGGCAAGAAATTGTTCCGCTCTGTAGCAATGAGTTCGTGCAAAGTTCGGTCTACCCGCAGCAAGGAGCCCAGCCACTCGGCATCTTCCAAGCGACGCCAGAGTGCGGTGAGCACCCGCTCCAGCAGGGGACGGTCCTCGCGGAAGCGATCGAGGAAACGCTTCAAACGGGGGCCATCTAACGGGCGCACGCCGGCCACGGCCAGGTTTGTGTGCGTGATATGCGCATTCGGGTTATAAGCTTTGGCTTTCAGATAGAGCGCCAAAGCAGCTAATTGCACCGCGCGCAGGTCGATATCGATGCCGTGCAGGTTATGGGCCAGAATGGTGGCGGGAATCCCCGCTCTGTCGCTCAGCGAAGGTGTCGCAGACCAGCCCGGCTCTCCCGCCCGTTCCAGTTCCTCCTCGTACATCGCATAGAACAGGTCGAAAGCTACCAGGCCGAAGTGCATGGTGCCGCACGCCGGATCCAGCAGGGTTATCTCCCGAACCGGTTTCGGCGACGCGGGGGGCGGCGAGTCAAGCGGTGGGACAAAGTAGTCCAGCCGGCCGCGCAGCCGAGAGTCAGGGTGCATCTGCAACCACAAACGGCCCAGCGTGTTGTGCACTAATAGACGCACAATCCAGTGCGGAGTGAATAACTGCGTTACTGCAGGGATATCCACTCTGCTAAACTTTTTTCTTTTTAGCGACGAGTACGCTTTTTGCAATTCTGGCTCGTTGAAGTACTGGTAAATCCAGCCCACTGTCTCCTCGGCCTCCCAGGCAGGGCCCAAAGCTTCATCGTTGAGCAGTTCCAGCAATGTGCGCAGCGTCCGCGGACGGAGGAAAAGACGGCTGGGCAACGTATCAGGATCAAAGAGGACTTTCAATTCCCGAGCCACCTGGCCACACTGCCAAAGGAGAAAAGCACGGTAGGCATCGTCCTGTCTTCCATGGAGATAAAGGGCGTAAGCATCGTCGTTCTCGGCCAGGTAGAACTTGAAGCCATTGGAATCGGGACCGCGACCCACAGTTTCACGGATGAGGCCGCGAGTTTCCAACATTTTGAAGGCGACCAGCCGGTTCAGCCAAGTGAAAGCAGTTTCGTTAATCAAATGGGCTACCGCCTCTGCACCGGATCGCTCTTTGGCTTCCTCAGCTCGCAAGTAGGCGTCCAAACGGCGATAAGTCTCGGCCGCCTCGGGACTTTCCACTAAGTGGGGTAGGCGGTCGGGCGATTCCAGAGTGCCATCCGTGTGAAGACCATATTCCCCCTCCAGCAAAGTAGTGATCTCCTCCAGCAGCAGACGGCGCGCGCCGAGGGCGAAAGCGTGCAGGCTATCCCGATCCTGTTTTGTCAATCCGGCCATGCTGCTCCTTTCAGTAGATCTGGACCCGATAGTTGCCCATCGCCGCCCGCTCTGGCAAGTCCATGTAGCGAAGGCCAAAGGTGCCCTCCCGGCTGCCGGGATAGAAGAGCACGATGGGGGTCTGCATCTGTCCATGGAACTCGTTCACGAGCCGGGACATGCTGTACATAGCCGGGGCGAAGGCGCCGGCCCTATAGAGGAAAACGATATCCCGCTGCGAGCGTGTGGCACCCAAGTCGTGGATGGCCTCGGTCACTAACTCGGGCAATGGAGCCCATTCTTCCTCGGTCAGGTAAGTAAAGACCTGCCCTTGCACCGCTTCGAAGCCATCCCACCGTTCCAGTTCCACCAAAGCATCCAAGCCCTCGCACTGCTCGATGGCTCTCCACAGGAGTTGCCCCAAGGAAAGAAAGTATACTTCGCGGTCGCGGTTACGCAGGCGGTTGGCCAGCAAGTTCAACTCACGGCGCAGAACCCACTCGTCCTGGGGCAGGTAGTGGAAGATAGCAAAAGGCAGCGACGACACCTTGACGAAACGAGGTGGCGTGTATCCCAGATCATCTTCCAGTTGCTTCAGTCGCTCGCTCAGCGAGGAATTGGCTGTAGCCATACAGATCCTCCTTTGGAAAGTCAATGCGCACGATGGAACCGGCGGCGTTGTAGTGCAACAAGCCTGCCCGGTCCGCCTCGACGAACAGCCGTTCCACCGCGTCCCGGCCCACCAGGAAAAGACGCCAATCGGGATGATTCAACGTCGCCGAGCCATGGCGCTCCCCGGCGAGCAGGAATGCGATGTGAGCAAAGGGAATCACGTCCAGATATGGCGGCGCTATACGCTTGCGGACTCTGCCCTGCAGAATGCCGAAATCCCGCAGTGCGGCCAGCAGACCCCTTGCTACTTTCACGCGCACCGATTCACTCCACGGTTCGGGAATGCGGCCATCGGCCTCCGCCTGACCGATGAAATAGAGTACATCATCCAGATACACGGTCATCAGCCCGGCGCGGAACCGCTCATACAGATGGTCACGCACGAAATCCCCTATGATGGCTTCGGAGCGCGCCGCGTAGAAGTAGTAGAGAGGGCGTACCACGTGCAGAGGAGCATGCCTGTCCTCAAAAGTGCGCAGGCATTGCCAGGCATTGGGTGGGTTGCCGTGGACATAGCGAGGTAGGAAGGTCCGGTTCAACACATCCCTCATACGGGAGCGGGACACCTTGCCGAGGATGTTTTCTCTTTCAGCCTTTTCCCTGAGTGCTTGAGGCAGCATATCATCTCGCCAAAAGCGCACCAGTGTCCGCATTTCAGGGATGAGGGCACCTCCCTTTTGCGGTCTGGAATTGTAGATGGCTTTCGTTGTCGTGTCTGGATCGCTCACTGAATGTTTCCCCACTCTCAATCTGTGTGGTGGCCCGGCTTGACGGCAAACAGGATTTGGCTTACACTACGAACGAAAAAAGGCGCTTGCGTGCGCCAAAACAGCCTCGGTCTGGGCCGTCAAACCAAGATGACCGAGGCTTTTTCTATGGGTAAGATTATACTTCATTCAGAGAGGTTTAACCAGAACCGGAGGAGGGGACATATCACGTAGTGTGATGGCAAAAAACTGTAGCGGGCCTGCTGCCCTTGACTGGTGCGTGCCGCGTAAGCCTGAATGGGTACATTCGCCCGACGACGGAAAAACCAATTGGAATGTTACTGACAATTGGAGAACATCGTCATCCGCCAATGTGCATAGCCACAAGACACGCTACAGTGGCAACGGAACTATGTTTGCCCAAGGGAAGCTCTTGTTCTGATCAAGCAGATGCAT
>WFQT01000477.1 GCA_015486895.1 Anaerolineae bacterium | reverse complement strand
GCCCGGTTTCGACGCTCTTGGCAGTGACGATGGCTTCGAGGCCGCCGGCACCACCAAAAGTATGGCCAATCATCGATTTGGTAGAATTCACTACCAGGTCGTAAGCATGCTCACCGAAGACTTTCTTGATGGCCAAAGTTTCGACTTTGTCGTTAAGGGGCGTAGAAGTGCCATGGGAGTTGATATAATCCACATCTTCCGTGGAAACACCGGCATCATCAAGGGCGCGTTGTATACAAGCTTGGGCGCCACGGCCCGCGGGATCGGGGGCAGCCACGTGGTAAGCGTCAGAGGTAGCAGCCGCGCCCAGTATCTCGGCGTAGATTTTAGCTCCCCGCGCTAAGGCATGCTCCAAGCTTTCCATTACCAGAACGCCGGCCCCTTCACCGATGATAAAACCATCCCGCTTGGCATCGAAAGGACTGCTCGCTTTTTGGGGCGGGTCGTTTCGAGTGGAAATTGCTTTCATGGCAGTGAATCCGGAGAAGAAAAATTCGCAGATGAGGGCTTCCATGCCACCAGTGATTACCGTGTCCATGATGCCGCTGCGGATTGTTTCCAGTGCCTGCCCGATGGCCTGGGTCCCGGAAGCACAGGCCGTGACCACTGTCTCCGACAAGCCACGAATACCGAAATGCTCATTGACATGGAAAGTCGGCATGTTAGGCAAGCCGCCGGTGGCGACCATGGGCCGAACCCGCATAGTGCCCCGCTGGGAGGATTGCCAGATAGCATCCTGGTACAGGTTGAAGCCACCTAAAGCAATGCCGAAAATGACGCCGCTGCGCTCGCTTTCTCGTAACGGCCAGGGGATACCAGCATCTTCCAATGCTTCCTGAGTGGCGGCGATGGCGAATTGTGATACCCTGGCCATTCGCCGAGCGATCTTCCGAGGAACGTATTTCAACGGATCAAAGCCTTTTACTTCAGCAGCGATCTTAGTCGGGAAAGGTGTAGGGTCAATTTGGGTGACGTAGTCCACGCCGGAAACTCCTCTGAGAAGATTATTCCAGGTGTCATTCAGGTTCAAGCCCACCGGGGAGATAGCGCCCATGCCCGTGATAACTACTCGCCGCCGGGGCAGAAGGTCTTTTAGCCCCATCTGGCGTAGTTGGTGTAGCAAGGCACTTGCTTGTTGAGGGATTTGATTCGGGTTGAGCTTCTCGGCAATATTGAGGGATGTCAACAGATCAGCTAATGCCTCCCGGGCAGAAACAGGCAGTACTTGTAGGCGGTTCAGTAGTTCGTTTTCGTTCATCGCGTTCCTCCTTAGCGAGTGAGTCGCATTTTGTCCTTTATTTTGGCCAGCAGGTCGCCTTTTACCGCCCTGTAGGCAGCCCGAATAGCATTGCGCACGCCTAGTTCATCACTGCGGCCATGGCCAACGAGAACAATGCCATCGACACCTAAAAGTACCGCGCCGCCATATTCCCGGTAGTCCAGTCTTGCAGCAACTTCTTTAAAAACCGGTTTAGCCAGCAAGAGACCACCTAAAGCAAGGGGATGATGTTTCCCTTTTTCTTTTATCAGATCAACTAACATGCTGGCTACTGCTTCAGAAGTTTTTAGGAGCACGTTACCGGTGAAACCATCGGTCACTACGACATCGGCTTTCCCAACAAAGAGTTCTTTCGGTTCTACGTTGCCCACAAAGTACAGCTCTCCGCTATTTTCCAGCAGGGTGAAAGTCTCCTGGACCAACTGGTTTCCTTTTCCAGCTTCCTCCCCGTTGGCAATCAAAGCGACACGGGGCCGGACAACGCCCATAATGTTCTCACTGTAGACACTGCCCATGATCGCAAACTGCTGTAGGTAAAGCGGTTTACAATCAGCATTGGCTCCAATGTCTAACAGCAGGCAATATCCATGCCTGTGAGGGAACGGCGTAGCTAAGACCGGCCGCTTGACGCCGTGCAAGCGTCCCAATGTCAACAAGGCAGCAGCTAGTGCCCCGCCGGTGTTACCGCAAGTGACAAAAGCGTCTGCTTTCCCATCCCTGACCAATTGCAAAGCGACGCTCATGGAATTATCCGGCCGGGTGCGCACTGCTTCTGCCGGGTGTTCGTGCATGGCAATTTCTTGTGTCGCGTTGACAACATTGATATCCAAGCCATCTATATCATGGTGGCCCAGTTCTGCCCGCAATTGTTCTTCTTTCCCCACCAAGAACAACCCGACGTTAAAGTCCCGGCTGGCGGCTACAGCACCGGCTACAGTGACCTGCGGCGCTCGGTCCCCCCCCATGGCATCCAGGGCAATTCTCATCTTTGTTGTTCTCCTTGTCGAACTGGGGGTAGTCACCATCTACAGTATTGGTGATGCAAAGGGAGGCATCACATTAGCCTTCACCACCCCCTCCTTCCGGCCAGCCGCGTACCCATAATCCGGAGGGGCACCGCCCGCTCAGGAGGCGTTACACACCACTGAAACTCCCTGTAAGTGATCGCACGCATCACAGTTGGCCCCCGCTCCACCGGATTATGGTCATGCCACGAACCTATCGGAGCTATCCATGGGCTCTAAAGCCCCAATTTTTGCGAAGCAACTCCTCGGGGGATATCGCTGGTAGGTAAAAATGGCATAATCCCAGGTTATTGAGAAGTTATCATGAGTGTTATAATACAACACCAAGGACAAAAATAAAGCCGGCTCGGTTGCACACTGGTCAGAGCATCTATTTTCAAAGCAGATACTGTTTCGATAGGAAAAAGAAGCCCTTACCAAGCTACTTGTCGAAGATCCTGACCTGGCGAGATACGGCGCAATCCTCACATCGCTTGTCGAGATAACGCCTCATTAGCACTTTTATAGGGATTCTAACGGCATCCCGCCATTTGTCGTAAATCCAACCCCTAACCTGGCCGAACTAGAACCCAAAAAACCAACCACCAATTACACGAATTTTTGGTTTATCTAACCTGCGTAATCCATGTAATCTGTGGTTCACTTTCTTGCCCCGGATACAAGAACTTCACCGGTAAGCGCCTAAATGAATACACTTATTTTACCCCGAAAGCACCTCAAAGGCAACTTCCCGCGTTCATTCATCTAAAATGCTGGAGTCTGGGGGAAATGACGTTTTAGGCTCGATCAGGCTATCTCTACCGCAAATCACACGGATTAACACGGATTTTCCCCGACCCCATTCTGTGCGACTCTGTACTTTTCTGTGGCTAAAATAAAAACGCCAGAGTCCAGTAAAATGTTACCAAAGGCATACATATCCATCCCAATATCATGTTACTGGACGGAATCTACAGATACAGATGGAAAAGATACTTGTCTTTCCACCAAAAATGCCTTTATAATCTAATCAAAGAAATTTTGTAACTGCTCAGCCTTGAGCAAATAGAACGCAGATACCGCAGATAAAGCAAATAAACGAGAAACGATCAGCGACAATCAGCGTGTATCAGCGTCATCAGCGTCCAATTGCTGAGAAGGCTGAGTAGTAACGAAGTTTTGATTTATAGCCAAAGTGCATCGCACCTGAACAGTCAAAATAAATGAGGAAAAAACTGTGTGCATCTGGGCAAATCTGTGTGCCAAATCTTACCTCATCTGTCAAAGTTCGGTTATATGAAGATGCATAGAGCAAGGATAATTATTGGAAACGAAAGGTTCCAGAGAAAATTATGCTCATCCGACAGGAAAGTCAACCCCTCCCTTTTAAAGATCCTAACGACGGTCGGGAACTGGCCTTAGCTTTGGGCCTGCCACAGCCATGGGTCGGGAAAGCAACACCGTTGTTGCGTAAAAAGGCACTCCGCATTCTCGCTATGCTCATCATTCAGTTCACGCGGCACCATGACAGCCAATTAGCTGCGACCATTGCCTATTATGGCTTTCTCTCCATTTTCCCCCTACTTCTGCTTCTAACCATCATCGCGAGCCATTTCATCCTGGAAGCAACGGTGCAATTGTCCATAGACCATTTCGTCACGCACTACCTGCCAGTGGCCCAAGACCTCATTAATAGCAATGTCCAATTACTTTTCTCACAAAGACACCCTATCAGCATCCTGGCTGTCATCGGTTTGCTCTGGTCCGCCTCCGGTGTTTTCTCTAACCTCATTTTCGCTATCAACCAGGCCTGGAATGAGAAGGAGCTTCCTGTCTATTGGCTGCAACGCCTTCTTTCCATTCTCATTGTCGTCATCATTATCCTGCTTTTCTTTGCCGGCATGATCTTCAGCATGATCTTACACTTTTTAGCCGACATCTACTTGCCCAGCATACCGTTTATCGGAGAACAATTGAGCGAATTGCTACATTGGGGCAGCAGCCTCGCCCCGCCACTGTTGGACATATTCACTTTCTGGGCACTATATAAAGTCGTGCCAGTAACCAATGTACCCAGTCGAGCAGCACTAATGGGCGCAATATTCACCGCTATCGCCATCGAGCTCTCCAAATGGGGATTCCTCTGGTATCTTGGGAACATAGCCCATTACGGCATCATCTACGGCTCCATGAGTACCATTGTCGTCTTTCTTTTCTGGTCGTACTTGCTTGCCCTGATCATCCTTTCGGGCGCGGAGCTTTCTGCTATCTGCGGGCGGATAGCTAACAGGGCTGAGCGAGAGCATTGCCTTGGTTAGCTATCCACCAAAAGACTTTTGAGCGCTACCAATTTACTCGGAGGGCGAGGCAATATCCCTAAACATTGAGACAATACTCAAAAAGACACCTTTGAACTTCCAGACGACTTTTTGACAAATTTGCCCCACATATCCTACAATTTTTATGAATTTTTGTATCTAAATTAATCTACGTGGACTTGAGCATTACAAGAGGGAACCAAATGGCAATTAGAAAAGTCGTTCTAATAGGTGATCCTGTCTTGCGCCAGAAGGCAGCGCCAGTGCAAGACTTTGGACCAGCATTTCAAGAACTGGTTGACGACATGATCGAGACCATGCGAGACGCCCCGGGTGTCGGTCTTGCTGCACCCCAGGTCGGCATTTCTAAACGGCTCATCATCGTAGAAACGCCGGAATCCGAGGAAGAACCGGCCAGCGGTAAGTTATTCGCTGTTGCCAACGCAGAAATCATGAAAGCTAGCCGTGAGGAAGAAGAAGGCGAAGAAGGGTGCCTTTCCATCCCCGGCTACATTGGCGACGTTTGGCGAGCTAAGTGGATTATCGTCAAAGGACAGAACCGCCATGGCAAATCAGTCCGCCTAAAAGTCCATGGCTTCGTAGCTCGCGTTTTTCAGCACGAAATTGACCACACTGACGGTATCTTATACATTGACCACATCGAAGAGCCGGGCAAGTTGTGGAAGTTAGTGGAAAAAGAAAATGGGGAGATCGTCGCCGTGCCGGTTACCGGGTTGGCATCCCCGAGAAAGACAGCAGCCCGAACTGTAGCTTGGGGATAACAACCGTACATCCCTTCATGCCTATTCAGGAAAGAAATTTAGCAGCTCATCCATCCCAAACAGCACGCTCTCGTTAGAAGGGCGCTACTCAAAGACTGGCCGTACCCCCAAGTGTGCTGTTGGCGTAGAAAGCAACTGCAATATTTGTCCCTCTGTCTTCCAGGGAATGTACTCATGTAGCTCCGTAGCCGACAGAGGCTCATTGCCATTGGCCAGGAAAACACGAAAAACGGCGGTAATTAACGGTAACTTAGGGCTAAGAAACTCCGAGCTATCCATACAATAAGTGCGTAAGCACTGCACCAAGGCATCAGTGCGCAGCACTTCGGCAGTCTCAGGGTTGATCCAATCCACAGCGTCGGTCTGTCGGTGGTCAGGATAGCGCTCGCGACAGATATCACAAAGGTGATCTCGCAAGTAAAGCCGGAAATCTAAGCCGCTTTCATCCCACCACACCATGTCAATGTGAAATCTCGTTTGCTGATCCGGTTTTTTCCAAACCATTGCTGTGTTTCCCCTTTTCCCTAACCTGGTCGAGTCAGAACCAAAAAACCAACCCCTAATTACACAGGTTTTCAATTTTTTTCTGTCAGTGTATTCCATGTAATCTGTGGTTCATTTTCTTGCTGCGCGTACAAGAATTCCATTGGTAATGCCAACCACAGATTCACACAGATTACACTGATTCTCAATTTTTTCTGTCAGTGTATTCCATGTAATCTGTGGTTCATTTTCTTGCTGCGCGTATAGTAGTTTCACTGGTAAAGTACTAAATAGCCAGAGCGTAATAGTTATCGCCGGCCTTGCGGTACCGAGACGTATCGGAAAGAGCAGCCAGAACCGGCCCCGGTGGGCAACGCCGCAAAAGATTCAAGGCGCTGTACACAGTCTTAGCATGCACATTGCCCTGTGGACTCAGTTTCGCCAGATCCTGTACCAAGTAATGCACAATGTCAGTAATCGAGACACTCCCCCAATCCAATCTCTTAGCAAGAGCTAATACATCCGCCTCGTTGCGCAACCCAAGAACTATATAGTCGTCTACTTCACAGTTAATCTCCTGCTTAAGCATCTCAAATGTGAGTGTGTCTTGCACTACTGTCGCTGTACGCACCCACTCTCGTTTCATCCGTTTCGGCTTAATGTCAATGCGATATTCCCCAGGCATCTTGGTGCTTTCCAACAATACAATCGTCCCGATCGGCACTTTGTGGTCACTGTACCACTTATCCAAACCGGCAATATAGCGTCGATCTTTAACTACCCAGGCGTTAAACTGGTTGCCCCAACGCCCGTCAACCAGCGTAATCATACCCAAATTTGCCTTAAAGGACGGTAGGATGGCCGCGATACGCTGATTTAGCGGCAATGTGTGAGCGTAGTGATGAGGAGGAATCACAGACTGGCGTGCCGTCAGCCGCTCAGCCGGTGTTTCTTCCGGCATTGAAACAGCCGTAGGGTCACCGACAACACTCCATTCATCGCCGATCTCCCACTCTAGCTGTCGCTGATTGACATCCAACTTCTGATGATCGTAGTCAACAGGTGTATAGAGTAACCCTGGCGGCGTCTCAACCACAGCCTTTGGCAACAACCGTGTCAAGAACCACCGGATCCCCTCTACGGTCTCCACACGACGGAAGCGGTCGTCGGTCAGCAACATCCGCTCCAGAGATAGTTCCTTCATCTCTTGAGGCATATCAGCGGGCAAATCAAGCTCCTCCACAATAGCTGCAGCCGTCACAGGCTCTCCACTCACATCGATCAACGCCTCGGCAATATTCAAGTGCCCGATATGCACATCAGCCAATGCCGACGAAAGCACCCACCCATCAAGAAAGCGAGCGACATCTTCCATCCCTCCAAGCGCCTCTTCCAGGGCAGTCGCCACAACTCCACCATACTCTTTGACCAGTCCAGAAACATCATGCTGGGCAGCAAATAACTTCCACAAATCGGAATCCGGCAGCAAGTTTAGCTTGTGCTCACTCTTCAACGCCGCGGCGAACTCCCTGATGGTACCATCTTCCATCTTAACCTCAATGACCTTGAAGTCCCCGCGAGTAGGGTTATGCCCTTTGCGCTTGCCAATGACTTCGCCGGTAGCAAAATCAAACGCCGGGAACGCCAACTTCTGGCCAACATCGTAGTCATCCCGAGGCTGATACAACTTGCCCCCTTCCATACTGCGGCGCAATCTCTGTTCTTCCTGCTGCACCCGATAGCTAATGACGATCTCAACCAATTTTGCGGTTGGCACCGGCACCTCTGCCTCCAACAATTCATTGAAGACCTCATCAACGTCAGACTCAGTTATGGCAAAGTCATCAACCCAGTAGCTCGCGGTTTGTGTTTCTCGTTGCATACTCTCTCCTTACCGCCCGGCGTTAATGACAGGCACCGCTCTTGTTATTTGCACCTGTTTACTCCCTAACTTGGCCGGCCCAGAACCAAAAAAGCCAATCACGGATTACGCAGATTTTGTTTTTGTGCCTTCAATCCGTGCAATCTGTAAATCGGTGATTCGTTTTCTTGCACCCTGTACAATAATTCCACCGTTGAGGTGCTAAGCAAAATTATAGCAATAACGATAAGCGTTGACAAATGTACTTGCCGGTGTAGCAAGTCAGGCAACGGTATAAGCCTCACCGGGACGTTCTCCAACGTTGACAAAACTCATGCTTTTTCCTACAATGTAATCATTGCACCTGCCCATGTCACTGAGGGCTCAGAGACAAGCGCTTTTTCGCATTGGAAAAGGACCAGAAGAATGCCAAACCCACTACCAACTCGCGTGGCAACTGCCAGCTTCTATCAGGGACAATCCTCCGACTACACTCCCAACATCCGTTTCATTGAGCTTCCTCCGGACAGCAAAGAAAAGCAGAAGAAAGGTAACCTCTACATTCATGTCGACGTTATTACCAGTGAGGTCGCCTACGAACGCCTTGCCCGCCAAATCGTCACGACCATTCAAAGGCAATACTACCACAGCAAGACACCGCTCCCTGCAGCCCTCGAAGAAGCGATAAAAACGGTTCATCATCAACTGCAAGAAATTAACACCGATTTACCGGAAGAAGAAAAACACTTAGCCGGCATTACCTGTTTAGTTGCTAAAGACGATCTCCTCTACATCGTCCAGGCTGGGCCGGTATCCGTCGGTGTCTTCCAGAACAATCAGGCTCGCTGGTTCAGTCCTTTGAATGAAAAAGAGCCACCGCCACTCGGGGGCAGCAAGCCGGTAAAAGTATTTCTCAATAGCATTACCCCCCAGCCTGGTGAAGTAATCATCTCGCTGGATTCCGGT
>WFQT01000476.1 GCA_015486895.1 Anaerolineae bacterium | reverse complement strand
TGTGATCAGGCGCTCTGCTTCGGTTTTCCCTTTGTCCGGTTTGCCTTCATGGTCGGCGAACACCACTTCTAACTGCTTGCCGCCGAGAATGCCTTTGCTCTTGGCTAAGGGCAGGTTCAGGTTGGGATATTCGTTGTTGACTATGTCAACGGCGAGCTCGACGCCCTGCTTCAGGTCCTTGCCGGTGGAAGCCAGCGAGCCGGACAGCGGATACACGGCCCCGACTTTTACTGTCTTGGCACCACCGCCTCCTCCGCCACACGCGGCAAGAAGCATGCTCAGGATTAGCAGCAACGACAACGAAGAAAAAAGTTTCCGGGACATCTTAGACCTCCTTTCGCTATAGGGTGAGGACTTTATGTCCTCACTTCCATCCTGCTTATTTTACTAACTATGTGAAGATAGCGCAAATTCCTTGACCAATTAACTATCCCTTTTTGGCGACTTGGTGTTGGGTAGAACGGCTGCTGTCTGGCAAGCATTCTAGACCCGCCAATGTCGCGACCAGCGCTTCCAGTACTTTGCGCGGCGCTGATAAGTGGATGAGCTGGAAGTCTGGACGTAGAAGGAAGATTGACCACTTTGCATATTTCGCATATACTGTCATCGAAAAGGGTAGTGGCAGCTATCGCTTTCCGGCGGAACTAAGGAGTAGTTCTTCAACTTTCTGAGAAAGGAGAACGTATGACTGGAGATAAAGTCATCTACCGAAAACCGGAAGTGCTATTGCAAAACCTCATCCGGTTTGACACGACAAATCCGCCAGGCAATGAAATCCGAGTTATCAGCTATGTTAAGGGGCTGCTGGCGGAAGCAGGTATCGAGAGCACGCTGCTGGCGCAGATAGAAGATCGTCCTAATCTAATCGCGCGGCTGGCAGGGCGAGGTGATGCTCCGCCGTTGCTTCTTTACGGCCACGCAGATGTAGTGACGACCGCCAACCAGGTTTGGCAACATCCGCCGTTTGCCGGAGAAATTGCCGACGGCTACGTCTGGGGCCGGGGCGCCCTGGATATGAAAGGAGGCGTGGCGATGATGTTAGCCGCGTTTCTACGGGCCAAGGCGGAGGGGTTACAGCCTCCCGGCGACATCATGCTGGTTATCGTCAGCGATGAAGAGGGGGGCGGAACGTACGGCGCCCAGTACCTGGTGGAAAACCACGCCGATCTCTTCGAGGGCATCCAATACGCCATTGGCGAGTTTGGTGGTTTCTCTCTGACCATTGGCGGACGTCGTTTCTATCCCATCCAGGTAGCTGAGAAGCAGATTTGTTGGCTGCAGGCGGTTATCAGAGGGCCTGGCGGTCACGGTTCTTTGCCGATGCACGGGGGTGCAGCGGCTAAACTGGGCCGTCTCCTCACTACCCTGGACCGGAAGCGGCTGCCAGTGCACATCACGCCCGCTGCCGCAGAGATGATCGGTCAGATGGCGGACGCGCTCTCCTCCCCGAGCAATCGCATTTTGCGCCAACTCCTTAATCCCAAACTGACTGACCTGACGCTGCGATTGCTGGGAAAGAAAGGACAAATCTTCGATCCATTGCTGCACAACACGGTCAACGCTACCATCTTCCGGGGTGGGGAAAAGGTGAACGTCATTCCCAGCGAAATCAAGGTGGAACTGGACGGCCGGCTGTTGCCTGGCTATGCGCCTGAAACGATGGTTGCCGAGATAGGACGTCTGGTTGGGAAAGAGATAGAATTCAGTGTGTTGCGGCACGACTCTGGTCCGGCGGAACCGAACATGGGCCTTTTCGACACCCTGGCAGGCATCCTACAGGAAGCGGACCCCGCGGGGATTCCGGTGCCATTGCTCCTGAGTGGTGTGACCGATGGCCGGTTCTTCTCCCGTCTGGGCATTCAGACCTATGGCTTCCTGCCGATGCGGTTGCCGGAGGATCTGAATTTTGTCGGTCTCATCCACGCCGCGAATGAGCGTATTCCGGTAGAGGCAGTTCGCTTCGGTGCCGACGCCATCTACAAAGTGTTGCCGCGCTTCGGCAGCTAATGCCTGGGATAAAGTCTGTACGGAACGCTTGCCGCGGATGGCGTCATTGGTAACTACCATGGAATGGGAATAGGCCACAGATGGACGTAAATTTTGACGGCTGTTTTTACCGTTGGGGGTGTCAAGAGCGTTGAGGTTTAAGTGATTAATGCTTAATGCAGTATCCATCTTGTTTTTCAACTTTCTTTGGACCGCCGCCGATGAAAATCGAGCATCTGGCAAGTTGTTTTAGTTACTGGAGTCTGGCGAAAATGACGTTTTAGGCTCGACTGAGCTATCTTCACCACAGATTGCACGAGTTAACGCGGAATTTCCTTTGCTTTTCGACCTGAATCTGTGAGGTTCTGTATTTTTCTGGGGCTAAAATAAAAACACCAGAGTCCAGTTTAGTTATTTACCATGTACCTGTAAATTAGACAGGATGCCCGGCATTGATACTGAATGGACAAACCATGCACAAGCGTTTTCAGCGCCGTATTGCTCGCTTGAAAGGTGTGAGGAGTACCCGGTGGCACAGTGATCCCACACGGGTGCCGCCGGGGCAGGTCGTCACGGACCATTTCCCTGTGCTTCACGAAGGCGATGTGCCGCACATTAACCTGACAAGCTGGCAGTTGCGGTTATTTGGCTTAGTGGAGGAACCGGTCTCTTTCACCTGGGAAGCGCTGCACGCCCTGCCGGCTACGGAAGTCGCTACAGATGTACACTGTGTCACGCGCTGGAGCAAACTGGATACGGTTTGGGAAGGGGTAAGCACTAGGGAGTTGCTAAGCCGGGTCACATTGCTGCCCCGAGCAGGCTATGTCCTGGTTCATGCTGCCGGCGGTTACACGGCTAACTTAGAGCTGGATGCTTTCTTAGCCAATGACGCGCTCTTTGCCTGGGGCTATGAGGGGAAGCCGTTGGCGCCGGCGCATGGATGGCCGCTGCGTTTGGTCGCTCCGCAGCGCTATTTCTGGAAGAGCGTGAAATGGGTCACGGCGGTGGAGTTCTTGTCCAGAAATAAGCCGGGCTATTGGGAAGAGCGTGGTTATCACATGGTGGGTGACCCCTGGCGGGAGGAACGCTTTGGCTGGTAGTCCTGGGAAAGTGGAACCGGCCTCCCTTGTCCCGTTGACGTTATTAGAGCGGCGGCGGTTGTTCCAAGCGCAGGAAGCGCTGGGGGTCCCGAGGGGACACATGTTAGCCTTGGCCGGATGGCAAACAGCATGCTTCACCCGCCAGCGGTTAGGCGGGGAGGTGATGAATGTGCCGTTATTGCTGCTGGCTGGGGCAGGGCGCAATGGTGCCGTTGGCCTGTTAGCTGGCCAACATCTGTCCGCTTGGGGGGCTGAAGTGCAGGTAGTCTTGAGTGTGTCGCTGGAGCGACTTCACAGCGAGGCGCGGGGAGCACTAATGCCTTTGTTGGCTGCCGGGATCCCAGTGATGCCTTTAGAAATGGGGTGGGAGCTGCCGGCCGCCGACTTGCTGCTGGAAGCTCTATTTGGCGGTGGTTGCCACGGCGCACCCCGAGGGGATGCTGCGGAGTTAATT
>WFQT01000475.1 GCA_015486895.1 Anaerolineae bacterium | reverse complement strand
CCTAACTTTGCTAATTGGCGCACGATTTCCGCGCCCAACCCCCTTGATCCAGCCGTAACCAACGCAACTTTACCATCTAAATCCATCATAAGTGCACCCGCCCACAGCTCTGTCCAGCAGATGATTTCGCAGCCAAAGCAATTTCTAAAACCTTCTTAGCTTGTTGCAAGTCGACTACTGGAACCATAGATTTGTCCAGACATTCCAGGAAATGCTTTTCCTCCGCCACATACATATCATTACCTTCAAATGCGTACGAAATGGTCTCCCAATGATCACCATCCGCATGATACACCCGAACTTGATTCGTTGAATAATCCCAAAGAATCGTACCTTGTTCACCCGCCAATTTGCACGAACGATTGTAACCCCGCTGCACAAAATCCACGTGTATATCTGCCTGGGAACCACCAGCAAACCGTAGCAATATTGTCGCACTGTCTTCCACATTAACCTCTAGGCCACTCACTTTACCCGCCATACACACCACCTCGGTTGGCTGTCCGAAAAACCAAGTTATGTAATCCAGTTCGTGAGATGAATCCAATATAATGCCACCGCCCAAGTCATGCCGAGCTGTGTAACCCCGACGGTAATCCTGCCAGGGACGCCAATCTGGTAAATATTGTCCCATTTCAGCTCGCGCCCACAACAGACGTCCAATCACACCCTGATCCAGCAATTGCTTAATTTTCCGTAACCCCGGATGAAAACGAAAATTGTAACCTACCTGTACGACCCGTTGTCGAACTTCAGCTTCTGCAATCAATTCATCCACACCAACAAGTGAATGAGAAAGCGGCTTTTCAATAAAGACGTGTGCATTACCCTTAACGGCTTCCAATGCCTGTAAAACATGGAAAACAGGAGGTGAGCACACGAACACCAAGTCAGGCTGCATAGCATCCAACGCTTTCTTGTAATCCACAAATGGCTTCACTCCGAATTCTTCCACCGCTTGCGACAACCGAGAGGTATCTGGATCACAAACAGAAATATTCCGGATGCCAAGTGCATGTAAATTCGCCATGTGACGCCGACCAATAGAACCAGCGCCAATAACAAGTATAGTAAAATCCTGGTTTATCAATTGCACGGTTTTGCTCCTGTCGTGATAATGTCCTCCTCAACCTCCTCAATCCAGGTGAGCCGTTCCCAAGCTATAAAACTAAGTGACCATCTCAAGACAAGTTACCGTTTTGATACTCGTTAGGTAGGGCAAAGTGAGAAGCGAATTCCCACTTGTCACTTTGCCTGACATGATGCCTTGAGCTTCATAAGTTGGAACCGACACAGGATGTTGCCACGCATGCCGGCCACGATCGAAACAGCACCCTGGAGCACCCCCGACATAGCGGGTGCTGCCGGGCGCCAACCTACATTGACGCAGTAACCTGCGACCACGTAGGCGGTCGCACGGTAGCGAGCGTAAGCGAGCCACCCCCTCGGTGTGGCTTCAGCCGCTGATACAATGCTATCAGTGCAACGGCAGATCGCGCTTTGCCCCGTTTGCCACTTACAGGCAAGAATAGAACAACTTCCGGCTAAAGTTGTCATTCTCCTTGTCTGCGTTTAGAGTGTCATTCGGTAGACCTGGAAGTAAATTATTGACGCCTGCTAAGTACTATTAAACAGAAAACATCCTTTCAGTCAAATTCCCATCATCAAGTCATTTTCATGCAACCAGTGAAGCAATCTCTTAACTTGTGCTAACCACCTTTTTTGATGTGTTACGAAATAATCTATTCTTTGCCTCATAGTCTCGCGTCGCTCAGGAGACCAGAATAATACATCATTTATCGCCTTTGCAAACCCCGAAGGTGATTCTTCTTCTGGAACTACCAATACATCTCGATAAGCAGGGCTTAAACCATCGGTCCAACTGCTAACAACCGGTTTGCCATAAGAAAGATAGTCTAATATTTTCGAAGGAAAGTTTTTCTCATTACCCGGGACCATGGACGGTCGGGGGTTGACAAATAGCGTTGCTTGCCGGCCCATTATCGCCAGGCGTTCCTCCGAAACGAATCCGAAGAACTTCACGGCAGAATTCGTCGCCACGGCGCGTTCCACCGTCGCATTCGAGCCTTTGCCGCAGATCCAAAGCTCGGCGCGCTGCGCTTTCACAGCGGAAAAAGCTCGCACAAGGAGATCAACGCCCCCATACTTCGTCATCGTGCCGGCGTAAAGTGCAACCGGATAATCGACAGTCTCCGCATCACAATCGGTCACATCGTGGCATTTGAGCTCGGTCCCCCCGTCTAAGTGCAATTTCGGAGCGTGCGGCCAACGCGTGTAATAGCCCCAAGATAGAAATACCCAGCCATCCGCGCTCGGAGAGGCATCAGCATCCGCCATGATGCTAACCCAAGGTGCGTTACATTGTTGCCGAATGTATGAAGCTATTGAGACAGTCACCGGCGAAGCGTTGTAGCTCATAACCACAGCCGGCCGGCCATACTCGACAGACAAGTGATCAAAGGCTTGACGATAGTTGTGGATTAAATCCCGATCCCGCCACCGAGGCAGATTTTTGTAGCCGACCAACCGGCCGGATACGTCAGAGGGCAACCGCCCCTGTTCCGGCGCAATCCGCCACCGTCCTTTGGGCCAAACCGGCTCTGGCAGATGTCCCAAGGCAACAACAGGAACGCCAGCCGTTTGCAGTGCGCTGATCATCTCAGTTTGCCAACGATTGGCTGCCGGGCTAACAGCTACCCATTGGTGCATTGTCGCTTCATCTACAACGGGACCTATCCAAAGGAGATACGGCTGTTGCATATTCACACCCCAAACACAATTGTTATTCTGCAGCCAATACGTCTGGCGCGATCTGTCGGCGGCTGCCGAGAGCATGTTGCCAAAAACTCCATTTTATCTCGGCAAAGTATAGGGCCAGGAAAAGGGGGAAGATGCGAGTAGAAAAGAAATTAGTCTGGCTCATGGCGGTTACCATCAAGCCGGTAATCACCAAAACTAATGCTTTCCTATCGTGAAAGCCCGCCGGAGCGCGCCAAACCGGCAATAGGAACGAAAGCCACATCACAATGTAAAGCAATAATCCCACAGGCCCATACCAGATGAAAGCATAGCCAAGCTCAAAATCCGATTGGATGCCCCGCCCCGGCCCCATGCCCCAGAACGCACCTTCATGAGCCATTTGCCCCATGCCCGTCCAAAGATTTGAATATTTAGTGACCATAGAACCTTTCTTATGGGTAAAGGCTCGCGAAATTTCTATCGACCGGGGAATATGCCCTGTGGTGATCGTAATACCGGTAGACGGAGATAAGCGTTGCAGAAAAAAGAAGGCCACGAGGAGAAAAAAGATCAAGGTTACCAGTCGTATTTTCCAACGGCGGCTCAGCGGCGAAAGTGCCCCGGCGACCAAGAGAACGCCAACACCCCCCAAGAAACCGGCTCGTGATTGGGTGAAAAACAGAGCAGCGGCCATAACGACAAATATCACAGCCCGCCACCACCACCGCAAAAACGAGCTGCTACCTCGAAATGAGTCAGTCAGTTGCCAGAGAACAAGCCCAAACGGAATGAGCAGAAAAGACGCAGCGACATTATGATTAGCAAAGCTGCCCCCCGTAGGAGCATTATAGCCACGCGCTTTTGCATGAAGCACGCCAAGAAAGTGCCAGTCGGTACTATTACCCCTGTAGAAATTCACGATGGCCCGGGTAGGGGCCAGAGGGCCAAAACGTTCGATTAATATCAACGAGGAGAGAATAAGGCCCGCCAAAATAACAGCATTCCGCACCCACTTCTGGTGTGCTGGCTCCGTTATGTGTGCAAAGGCAAAAGCAACGAGCATGTACATCAAGACACGGATCATCTCTTTATATACCGTTCCCAAATCGCCCGTGCGTAGGCCACTGAACAAAGCCGTCGTAAGAACGATGAGGAGGAAAAGATATCCGCCCACGACAATCATCCCCCAAAAAGGGAACCCAGGTTTACCATTCCCCTCGCGCGGCTGAGGTCCCATCAGGATAACGACCAAAACCATCGCCAGAAGTATCATATCATAATATTGTATTGACTTGGGCCCTAAGATGTCCGCCGGCGGTGCAAACCCCAAGGCCAATACATAAAGCACGCCCAATACTGCCAGCAACCTTTTCAACATTCCCAAAACCTTTACCCTGTCCAAAGAAATTGAAACTCAGCACACATCGGTACCGCCTGCGTTTTGTCGTTGACGCCGGGTTCGCCTCAAATGTCTATGCCTGTGATGCGCTTAAAGCTCATGACAGTGACCAGGGAAGACATTTTCTTAATGCCGCTGAGCAGCCACAGGCGCGCCGGCCCCGGCAGTTTTTCCCCCGCACGATAGAACGCCAAAAACGACTTCAGAACCCCATACTGCCACGAAGTACGGCCCAGATAACGCCCGGTGACTTCTGCTAATTCACGTATCCGCACTTCT
>WFQT01000474.1 GCA_015486895.1 Anaerolineae bacterium | reverse complement strand
GTCCATCCCACTATCAACTACGAGGACCCTGATCCAGAATGCGATTTAGATTACGTACCCAACAGTAAGCGCCGGTTGAGCAACGGCATTCGGATCGCCATTTCCAATTCCTTCGGTTTAGGTGGTCAAAACGCCACTATTGTGTTGGGGCCGTATATTCCCTAATCGCACCAATAGGGCAAGTGGCGCCGCCAGGCAGGGATAACTATTAACGTCACTTGCTCCCAGGTGTTTTTCCTCCCTACAATGAAAATTTGTGGATTCTTGAATTGTTGCAACGCAAACCGGCGATTGAAATGGGTGTGTCCTGACCGAGTTGGGAGCGATGCAGTGGTGGAACGCGACCACCGAATGAAATTCGGCTTTAGAGGCGGGCTACCGCTCGCCGAACCGGAGGTGGGCGCGTAGGGCACGTTCCCACGACAAAAGGATGTGGCCGTAAACACGACGCTGGTTCGGTGGGCGCTGCACAGCGTGCAGCGCCCACCTTCAGTTCCGGATTTATCCGGTGGACTGAAAACACTCCCGTCCACGTGGGTGTTATGGACAGAGGTAAGAGTCTCTCGGCAAAGCCTGTGAGATGGTCGCCAACTGATCCAGTACCTTACCAGTGAAGTTCTTGTATACTGGACGAAAATCTAACGCAGAGCCGTAAAGGTCACTAAGACGCAAAGAAAGAATAAATAGCCATCAGAATCTCCTTGGCTGGCTGTGAATGCTTATGACTTCCAGGATATCAATATCTGGAAGGATTTGAATAGTAAGTTTGTTCTCTTACTCCACCGCGATTACTTAGTTACCGGTGATCGTTCGCTAGTAGACGACGGCTGGGGGGCGGTGAAATCGGCCATGGTATATTTGGAGCACTTTGATCGAGATGGGGATGGCTTACCTGAAAATGATGGTTTGCCGGACCAGACATATGATACCTGGCCTATGAAGGGCCCCAGCGCTTATTGTGGTGGTCTCTGGCTGTCGGCCCTGGAGGCGGCAGCGAAAATGGCAAAATTAGAGCAAGACGACGCTGCCGCCAAGCAGTTTATCTCTTGGCTAACACTGGCTCGGGAAAGCTATGAAGCCAAGCTATGGAATGGGCGTTATTATAACTACGATACCGGTAGCGTGTATCACGATAGCCTGATGGCCGATCAACTGGCCGGGCAGTGGTACGCTGAACTATGCCGATTGCCGGATGTGGTGCCGGCAGAGCACGTTGCTTCAGTATTGCAAGCCGTTTACCAAGCCAATGTGCAGGGCTTTGCCGGGGGGAAAATGGGCGCTGTGAACGGAACCCGGCCGGATGGTTCTGTGGACACCAGTGCTATTCAGTCACAGGAGGTTTGGGCCGGCATTACCTATGCCTTGGCGGCCCACATGCTCCAGCAAGGCGCTGATGATATGGCGTGGAATACGGCTTGGGGCGTCTATCACTGCACTTATGAAACCGGTGCTCTCTGGTTCCGCACCCCAGAAGCCTGGACTGAAGACGGGCGCTTTCGTGCTTCTATGTACATGCGTCCCCAGGCCATCTGGGCTATGGAATATGCGCTGAAGGCAGCAACACAGATTCAACCCATCCCGCATTTGCAGGTATCGCAGTGGTAGCTGGAAACCCAGTCCGGCGTACAAGCTGGCCACGGTATCTGCATTGTCCAGGAGCCTCTCGGGTATAAAGATGGTAAAAGGCGTGATCTTTACCCATGTTTTCAAAAAGGGCTTTTTGCTGCCTACAGGTCACTCGCCCAACCTGAACAGGACAATCACGCTCCGGTAGAAGCGACCAACAACTTACGTAGTTCACTCTCGTATTCGGGGAAATAGTGTCCGATGACCGGCAAAGCAAAAGAACGCAAAATGGATTCCTTTGACTCGCGGGCCAACAAAAAGCGGAAGGAGGCAACTACCAGTTCACCCGGCGTGGCTAAACCTCCGGCCAAGCGGTGGTAATCTTCCTCCGACAGCGTGACCCGGTGTTGTGTCTCACCGCCACCAACCCGCACTGTTACCACGAAACGGTACACATTTTCCTGCTGTGCTTGCTCTGAGATTTCAATGTCACGCATCTTTCCACCTCCGAAACCGAAGTAGCTTGTATTTGCAGGCACGCTCTTACCAACAAGTGAATAACTGGACTCTGGCGTTTATTATTTTAGCCGCGGAAAAACACAGAATTTCACGGACTTGGGTCGAAAAGCAAAGGAAAATCTGTGTTAATCCGTGCAATCTGTGGTGAAGATGGCTTGGTTGAGCCTAAAATGTCATTTTCGCCAGACTCCAGTGAATAATTCACCTCAACGGCGCAAAGAATAAAATCCTTTGCGCCGTTGTTCAATCATCGACCTACATATTCTTGCTGCCTGCTTAGTTGTGAGACGTTACTTCTTAGCATTAACGGCGCTGTAGGTCAATTATCGGCCCAAGGAGCATGGACACTCCCCCCTTTGCCGCTATATCTGTTTTTCCCAGCTCGTGCTGCGGCATCTCCCAGGCGATCACCCGGAAGTCATCAAAATAGGAAGTGGCAGGCGCGTAGTCCGAAGCCCAGTTGGCCACCCCGAAATAGCCTCCACTAAAGGTGCTGTCGTTTACCGTTTCCAAGAAGGTCCCATTGACCCACAAGCTGATCTGGCTGCCATCCTGTTTCACGCCCAGGGTATTGACCCCTGTGCCAGCGTTGATAGCTGATGAGTAAGTCCAGGCGTCATTTCCAGTTTCATCCCAAGTGAGCGCGCTCCATTGGCCATCGTAATAAGCAAATACGTACTCCTGGCTGTCGGGATTGATCCAGAAAGCATAAAGTTGGCTGAAACTGCCATCTTCTCCGATCATGATACCGTAAGCAGTGGGGTAAACGCTGTCGGCCCGGCGCGCGGTTACTTCGAAGAGTCCACTGGGCAGCCGGCCACCCGGGGAACGGAAAACACAAGCGTAGTCCGGTGCCGTGGCGACCTGGTATTCACCCTGGGCGTAGTTAGCCTGGCACGCCGTTGTGGCTCCCACTGGCCAACCGCTGTAAGGATTGCTGAAGTCATCGTCGAGAACAACAGTAGGTTGGGTCACAGCAAAGTCATCGAAGAAAGCAGTTGCTGGCGAACCGTTCACAGACCAGTTGGCCATACCCACATAGCCATTGTTTGGAAACGAGTTATCATCTACCGTCGTGAGGTAAATGCCGTTCACGTAGAGCTTAATTTGTGACGCCGTTCGTTGAACCTTGAGGACGTTTGTTGCTGCATCGACAAGAATGGCAGTAGTGCTGGACACAGCCGTCAATCCCGTCCAGGTGCCATGATTGTATTTTTGCAGTACGTAGGTTTGATAGTACGGATCAACCCAAAAAACATAGAATTGGTTGAAAGATGACTTGTCGCTGAGGCCAAAGACCAACCCATAAGCACTACCATCGGACGCCGACGCTTTACGAGCATGCAGTTGGTAAATGCCGGCGGCATGCATACTGGTTGGCGCTGGCGAGATGCAAACCCAATTGGCGGTCGCCGGCGCGATAGCGTACTCACCATTGACGTAGCCTCGCTGGCAACCATCAGCCGTACCGCTTGGCCAACCGCTGCCGGGATTGCTGAAGTCGTCTCCAAAAACCAGCGGTGAAGGCATCCTTGTCGGCGTCGGTGTGGGGCCACCGGGCGTGGCCGTCGGCGTTGGACTGGGGCCAACCGTCGGTGTGGGCGTATAGGTCGGCGTGGCGGTGGGTGTCGCCGTCGGCAAAACCGTCCCGCCCACAGTCGCTGTGGGGGTCGGCGCGATACTGCTCTTGAACAGAGAAGGCAGGTAAACAAAGGCAATGGGAGTAAAAGCCGGCCGTGTGGGCGCGGTGGTAGCTGTTGCTACCGGGATTGTAGGTGTAGCCGTCGGCGGCGCTGTTCCGAGTTGCAGCCGGTAGACGCTGCGACCGTGCGTCGCCGCCACCAGCATATGGGCATCCGGGTTCAAAACCAGGTCCACCACGGCCACATTGGGCAGCCCTTCGCTGAACGGCTGCCAGCTTTGACCGTCGTTTAACGAGCTAAAGACGCCCACATCGGTGCCGATGTACAACGTGCCCGGCGCGTCCCGATCCAAAGCAATGGCCAACACCGGCACATCGGGCAGGTTAGCGCTAATGTCCCGCCAGCTTCCGCCGCGGTTTGTAGTTTTGAAGACGTGCCCTGGTGTGCCGGGCGTGTGGGTGTTAAAGCCGTTGAAGGCCACGTAGGCCGTCTTGGGGTCATTGTGGGCAATAGCGATATCCGAGACCCAACGGTTGGGCAAGGGGGCTTTGGTGATGTTGGTCCAGCTCCCGCCATGGTTTGTCGTTACCTGTACATTGCCATCGGACGTGCCCACGTAGATAGTGGCCGGAGCTGACGGCGCCACAGCTATGGTCGCAATGTTACCTTTCGTTTGTGCCCCTTTGGTCAAATCGCCACTGATAGAGGTCCAATTTTCGCCGCGATTTGTGGTGCGGTAGAGCCGGTAAGTACCATAATAAATTACCCCGCGGTTGGCAGGATCAAGGGCAAAAGGAGCATAGAACAGGGCTCGGTCCTGGCGGTTGATGCCATCTGTTTTCATCGGCCAATCCGTAAGGGGGGCGCTGCCGCTTTTGTCGTTACGCTGAAAGGAGATACCATAACGGGAGCCATAGTAATAGCGTGGCTCAAAGGGGTCAATGGCCGCATGCCCGCCGTCGCCTACGTCCAATGCCTGCCAGGCCAATGAACCACTAGTTTTAGCTTTGTTGTTGTCCTGCATACCACCAAAGACAATGTTGCTGTTGGTCGGGTGGAGTGCGATACCTGTGAACTGCAGTGTGGCTAAGTTAGTATTGCGATTCTGCCACGTTTGCCCCCCATCGGTGGATTTCCAGACGCCGCCGTCATTGCCGACCCAGACTGTGTTGTGATTCTGGGGGTCAAAGGTGATGGCGTGCACGTCCGGATGCAACGTGTGGGTACCGCTATTGTTGGGCGACATGTCCAACCAGTTGTTGCCACCGTTGATAGTTTTGATCACTACCTCTTTGACAGCAAAAGTCGGTTGGGTGACATAGTTAGCCGATCCACCTACGTAGACTTTGTTGACGTCTGTCGGGTCGACGGCAATGACATTGTCGTACCAGCATTGAGTGCCACAGTAGTTGGGCGCCCGCACCTGGCTCCACGAGCTTCCCCCGTCAGTGGTTTTGAACACCAGGGCACCGTCGTATTTGCCCTGCTTTACGTAATGGTAACCAGCGTACAGGACGGATGGGTTGGATGTGCCGATGGCCAGCTCAATGCGCAAAAAGCTGGAAGATGGCAGCCCATTGGCGAGTCGCGTCCAATGGAGGCCACCGTCAGTGCTCTTGAGGATGCCGTACATCCAAAAGGCAGCATACAATGTGGTTGGGTGGTGTACATCCATGACCAAATCAGAGGCGCCATAACATTTCTCGCAAGTGAGTAACGCTGTCCAACTGGCCCCGCCGTTGGTGGATTTCCAGACGCCCCGCACCGGCATGACCGATCCCGCTATCCCACTACGGGATGAAGCAGCGTAAAGGACATTTGTATTGGTTGGGTCGATCAGAATGGAGATGATGCCCAAGCCGTTGAACTGATCGATTCCCAGCCGCTGCCAACTGTGGCCACCATCGGTGGACTTGAGGATTCCGGCACCGTAATAATTGTCTTGGCCGGGGGAAGGCTCGCCGGTGCCCACGTAGATGGTGTTCGGATGGCGGGGATCGATGGCTATTGCCCCAACGGCTAAAGAAGCTTGGTCATCGGTCAAAGGAGCCCAACTGTTGCCGCCGTTGGTCGTTTTCCAGAGACCGCCTTGCGCTGCGCCCAAGTAGACCACATTCGAGTTGTGCGGGTCCACGGCCAGCGCTGTGACCCGGCCGCTGACGTCCACGGTTTGTTGGCCGATAGTCGAGTTCTTCATTGGCGCCGGCCCAATGTTAGTCCAGCGCGATACTGTCGCCATGGCGCTGCGAGTGCGCCACAACGCTTTTTCCATGGCCTGCTTTTTCTGCCAGGCGCGAAGACGTGCTCCCACCGGCAAGGTTTTCAGCGGGTAAGCGCGCTGTTTCACAAAGAAGCTCATCCGCTGCGCCGGACCCTCTCCCCCTTCGCCTTCGCCCTCTTGGGACTGCCCAGCCCGTGAGGCTTCCGGCGCGGAGCGCCATTCCGGCTCCCGTGGTTCTCTCCCCGTCTCCTCTGGGAAGACCCAGGCGTTATCTTGGCCTGTCGCCGGGGCAGCAGGAAGCATGGAAATATCCTGAGGTCCGGTCTTCACAGGGTGCTGCTCCCATTTTACGAATGCAAAAATGCCACCGACGAGCAACAATAGAATAGTTAACCGCCAAAAACGTTTCATGCTTTCTGCCTCCGTGAACCAATGCTGACATGCCGAATGTAACTATCAGCGCCGCTGCCAGGATAAGATTTGACTGGACACTGGTGTTTTTATTTTAGCCGCAGAAAAACACAGAACTTCACAGATTTAGGTCGAAAAGCAAAGGAAAATCTGTGTTAATCCGTGCAATCTGTAGTGAAGATAGTCAGGTCGAGCCTACACAGGTTAACGCAGAAGCCTCTTGATCCACTTTGGCCGTAATTACTGAGGCTGTCCCAGATCCCACAGATGAGCACAATTTTTGGTGACAGGGTTTACTTGTTCTCCATGAGGCTTTACAATCCGCCTATCTGTGATACCTTATTATACACTAAAGGTCTGGTTGAATCCATTTTGTAGCTTGACAAGGCGAATCAGGAACCACAGATTACGTAGGTTACACTGGTTTTTTCCTTGAGTTAGCTGAGCCAGAACCAAAAAGTCAACCACGGATTACACAGATTGCACGGATTAACACAGATTTTCCGTTACTACTTAGCCTCCCCAACAACCGGACGCTGATGACGCTGATACACGCTGATTTTCGCTGATCGTTTCTGGCTTATTTGCTTTATCTGCGGGTATCAGCGTGAAATCTGCGGTATCTGTGTTCCATTTGCTCAAGGCTGAGCAGTTACGATTTTCCTTTGCTTTTTGGCCCCAATCCGTGAAATTCTGTGCTTTTCTGTTTTAGATAGAACTCTGTGCAACAGAATTGTGCTGGCAATTGGGAGGGTAGAATGCGAGCACTTGGTCCAGAACATCGAGATGATGCGCTGCTGTCGACTTTTTGTCCATGATTGTTATTGAAACGTTTAACTTTGCCTTGACAAATCATTGACTATGTGCTATCATGGGGAGTAGTTAAACGTTTAGATGCGCTGTTATGGCTGAAATAATTGCATATTTCCTTTTCACCAAGGGGGTAAAGGTTTAACATGGCTGGTGTTACAATCCGCGATGTCGCAAAAGAAGCTGGTGTCTCCATTGCCACAGTCTCCTATGTGCTGAACAACTCTCGGAATGTGTCGGAGGATACACGCCGGCGCGTGCTTGAGACCGCGAAACGTCTGGGCTATCGGGCTAATATCATTGCCCGCAATCTACAGGC
>WFQT01000473.1 GCA_015486895.1 Anaerolineae bacterium | reverse complement strand
TCTTCTTTGGTATCCAGCCCTTGCCGCACCTATTCCACTTGCCAGAAGCAGTGCTGCTTTTCCCGGCGCTCTTCTTGCTGATGCTTGGTCTATTGACCCGGCAGCTTGCTTGGCCGCCGCGGTTAGCTTTGCTCCTCTGGTTCTCCGGAGGCGTTTTGGGGGTTTATCTAATTTCGCTGGAAATGCCGATTTATTTGGAACGCTACCTTATTTGGACCGGCCCGGCTCTCTTCGCATTGGTAGCTGCAGGGCTTCTATCACTGCAGAAAGTCAGCCGTCCAGCGGCTTTGCTCTTTCTGGCGCTGCTCTTAGCCGGGATGGGATGGGGGATTGTGCACCAGCAGATGGATCCTATTAAAGCGGATTTGCGGGATGTGACCCACGATTGGGAAAAGATGCACCAGCCGGGCGACCTGGTCATTTTCCAAATCCCTTATATGAAGCACAGCTTTAGGTATTACACGGAGAAACGGCCTCCTTTCCGGGAAGGGCTATACACCAACGCTGGAATGTCGCCGGAAGAAGTTAACCGGCAGATGCGCCAGTGTGTTGCCGGCCGAAAGAGAGTTTGGCTGGTTGTCTCTGAAGAGTGGATGTGGGACAACCGGCAGTTAGTGCGCAAATGGCTGCAACAGCATGGACGGCTATCATGGCAGAAGTCATATGTTGGAGCCGAATTGTTACTCTTCCGGCTTAATGAGGGTGACTGATGGTATTTCATATGGCTTAGGTGCAAATTTGCTTCCCTACGCCGGGCTATTTTCCCGTTGTGTTGCCAGGAATGCAGCAGGACAATCTATTTGCCAGTGGGGCGTTGCGGCGCGGAACCGGATGCCGACGAGAGCAAGTGCGCGACACCTGCCAAGGAAAAGAGCAGCCTGATAGCAAACTTCTGGGCTGCTCTTTACGATTTCATCGCTCAATGGGGGCTGTGATCACCAGCACACAACGCTCATCCTCCGGCTGTCATGTGCAGTACTTTCACGTCGTCGCCATCCTGAACGGGGTAAGTATTCCATTCCCGGCGCGGGACGAATACTCCATTCACCCGGATTGCCAGCATGCGGAAAGAGAAGTTGAGCTTCTCTAATAGCCGGTGCACCGTCATGCCTTCTTCCCACGCTACATCAAATTTGTCATTGACGCGGATCACCCGGCACTGTTCTCCTGATACGGCGCTACCAGTTTCACCACATCTGGGAAATCAATGCCCAACCGTTTTAGAGTTCTTAGCGTTGGCACGCCATTAGAAGTCCAGCCGCGCCGTTTGTACACGGCATCCACTAATCTCTGGTAGCGTCCTTCTCGGTAGCGGCGGGTGACGGCAATCTTTTCTTCTGTGCTCAGCCCTTCCGGATCGACACCAATTTCATCCTTAAGCTGCTTATCATAGCGCTCGGCGCGAGATTCGTATTCGTCCACTGTAACCGGGCCGACCAGCCGGTAGGGTGGGATGTCATACTTGCGAGTTCCAAAGCCTAAGCGCAGATTAAAAACGCGCTGAAAATTATACACTTTTTCCGATTGTAAGATTAGATCATTGCCGGTCACAGGAATGCCGGTAACGCCCTCGTGTAACCAGGTGTAATTCTCCACATGTTGGGGTACCTTGGCCGGTTCATCGGTCTCGCCATTATCTGCCGGCTCGATATCGTTCCACGGCAGTTTACATAGACCGTGCAGGCTAAACCAGGTGCGCCACATGGGGAAATAGTGCAATGCTTCCGCTTTGTCCTCAAAAGTCGGTATCTGGTTGCTGACCATATCCATGAAGATTAGCCAGGCCTCGTCGTGCTGCGGCCCTTTAGTAGCTAAGCCGTAGCCACCCTGCTGGGCCAAGGATTCTTTAGTCATGTATTCCGAAGCCTCCAATCCTTTTATCTCCACGGCGATGTCGTTGAGGAAGCGAGCGTTGCCGCCATAAGCCTCGGCGAATAGCTTCTTCAAGCGATGGCTGCCCAGTCCAATCATTAGGCCAAAACCTTCACCGCGAGCCATCTGGTGCAATGCCTCTAACGCTGCATCGGCATTGCCCCAATTGAACTGTAAACCGCCGGTGATCTTATCATTGATAATCCCTTCCTCGTAGCACTCCATCACAAAAGCGGTCGTGGAGGCGAAGGAAATAGTATCGATGCCATAAGTATCGCAGTAATAATTCAATTCCAGCACATCTAAGGGGTTGAAAATGCCCATATTGGCCCCCAGTCCGGCGGCCGATTCGTATTCTGGCCCGTCAACAAGGACAAATTCCCCAGCATAAGGTCCAGTGCGTGGGTGGAAGCCATCCACAGCGTGGGAACAAGAAAGGGCACAGCCATAATGGCAGCCATCCACCATGTTCTGCGTGAACAGCTTCTTCCAAACACTAGAATCAATCTTCTCTGCTTCTGGATGAGAACCGTAGCGATAGTTGTGCACCGGCAGGAGGTCGTAGTCGTCCATGATCTCCACTAAGTGAGCCGTTCCCACTTTGCGCATCTGATTTTGCTGGTCATCCAAAGCTGCTATTTCTTTGGTAATGCGCTTGCTTGCTTTGCGAATCAACTCTGGGTTAGCCGGATTGTTACTATTAGCATTCCAGCCGGTGTAGCGGACCACTACACCTTTGATTTTCTTATCCCGCATCACCCGGCCGGTGCCGCCCCGCCCGGCTTGTTTGAGTCGTATTTCTTGGCGACGGATATCGTACCAACTAGAGTTGATCATGCCGATCAGCGCGTGTTCAGCCGCTTCACCGGCAGTCAACGTGGAAATGTTTCGCTTATCCCGCTCATTCTTAGCCATCATAGATAATAGCTTTGTGGCCAACACCGGTGAATTTGTCTCCTCAAAAGGTGCTTCTTCTACTGTCACCTGACCGCTGTCACCATCAATGACAATGATTACTTCGCGGTCCGCTTTCCCCTGAATTTCCAGGGCATCCCAGCCAGCCCCTTTGAGCAGCGAAGCAAACATGCCGCCCACGTTGCTGTCAATGACGGACTCCGTCAGGGGAGAAAGGGTGACCACGGTAGACTTGCCGGTCCCGGGGTAGGAAAGGGTACCGCAGATGGGGCCGTTGGCTACAACCAGCTCATTCTCCGGGTCATACCACTTGCTATCGTCGTGGATAGCATTCCAGAGCAACCAAAGGCCAAATCCACGCCCGCCGGTAAACGTTTCCTTCATCTGTCGCGTTACCGGTTTGCTCTTAATAGTGCCATCTTCAAGGTTAATGTAGAGGGTACGGTTGGCATAACCGCGGTCCACGGGGCGCAATTCGTAGTGGAACTCATGTAAAACCTTTCGTTTAATCATTCTCATTTTCTCCTTTGAAAATAGCCCCCCGCCTCCCAATTCTGGGGGTGTGTTGCTCCCCCCAAGGTTGGGGGATAGGGGGCGTTTTCATCCGCTGTGGTGTGCC
>WFQT01000472.1 GCA_015486895.1 Anaerolineae bacterium | reverse complement strand
CATTGCGCAATATTCCTCACTGCTGCCTCCCGTAGGAGTCTGGACCGTGTCTCAGTTCCAGTGTGGCTGATCATCCTCTCAGACCAGCTATCGATCATCGCCTTGGTAGGCCGTTACCCCACCAACAAGCTAATCGACCGCAGGCCCCTCACAAAGCGCCCCGAAGGGCTTTACTTAACCAAACGAATGGCTAAGCACATGCGGTATTAGCTCCCCTTTCGAAGAGTTGTCCCCCACTTTAAGGCAGGTCACCTACGTGTTACTCACCCGTGCGCCACTGATCCCTTTATACTAAGTACAAAGTTCACCGTACGACTTGCATGTGTTAGGCACGCCGCTAACGTTCATCCTGAGCCAGGATCAAACTCTCCACCAAAATCATTGTCATAAACTGACAGGTGTTTTAGAGCCCTGATCACTGAACCTTCCTATCACTCTTTAGTTGTTAAGGTTCTAAACCGAAAAACGCTGTTCTTGCCCCGTCAATGATAACAAAACGGCTTTCTATGATAAGCGAAAGAACTGGTATTGTCAAACACAGCAAGAGCCGATAAAAAGACCGCCTTTTTATCGGCGGACAAGGAAGACGTGCATCGCTTCGGTTATTCCAACCTACTTTTGGCGATCCACATGCCCCCTCTCGCTACTACCTACTGCTCCATCAACACTTTTAATTATACCATAGCCCCAGAGCCTTGTCAACCCCATACGGAGCCATTCACCCAGAGCAAGTTGTTAACCTTTCCACAGCCGGTGCCACTGTTCCCGGCACACAAACACCAATTATATCTAAGAGGACAGGGAAGCGTCAAATCATGGCTAACATGTTTAACATTCATTTTCACGGAGAAACAGGCCGCAATTTCTCTCCCGCCAAAGCCAACAAAAAAGACCGCTCACCGAACTCTTGAGAAAAGCGCACAGTCATTATAGCTTCCCCACCAACGCCTTCCAAAGCAATGATGACACCCCGGCCAAAACGCTCATGCTCAACGATCTCTCCAAGACGGTAGTGGGCCATACTCCCCGAAGAGGGAAGCAATGCGGATTGCTTCGCCTCCATTTCCAGCCGGGTCTGGCGGTCCCGCCACGCTTCTGCCAGGGAAGTCATTCCTTGCTGGCTATGTAACTGCTGGCGTAGCGCACTGGCACGATCTCGAGCATCAGCCAGCAAGGAGAGCAATTGCACCTTTTGGCGCTGCGCCAGCTTTCCCCGGCGCAGACGGCGAGATACCTTCATCAGCGCTAACAACAAACGATCCACGCCGGCAGCCCTGTCATGGTCGTAGACATTCACGCTAAACAGGACAACACCATGCTGATGGCAAAGTTCCACCCGAATTTGCTCCCGCCGTGCCGCTGTCAATGATTCCCTCTCACTAAGCTGCCGGCGTTGCTGCCGGCTCTGCAAGCCGGTGAACTGCACCGCGAAGCCAATTTCCGGGTAATATTGATCCAACTTCAGCCGGCGGTTAGTCTCCGGATTGACCAGCCATGGCGGTGAAACATTATCCTCACGGCGGAAATCAGCCAAAACGCGCGCTAAGGCTTCTTTCCAGGCCAGCAACTCCATCATGCTGCCCACACCAATTGCTCCTTTCCAAGTCAAACGGCGGCCACTATAACACACCTCATCGCCACAGTCAACTTGGTGACCAGGAATAGCACGACCTAACACAGGCGGGTCATATCCGCCACTGTCACTGCCCGCAGCCAGAGAGCCAGTAGTGGCTGATGCTACCGGCCGCGTAATTCGTCACCCAGAGAGTGTCGTTAGGAAAATCCAACAAGAGATCACCAAAACGCTCACCTTGCGCTGCTGTAGTGACACTCATCACAACTTTGTTACTCTCAGAGTCGTAGATCAACAAACGATCGGTAGCACCATCCAGGACAAATAGCCACCGGCCATGAGGGGACAGTTGCAAGTCTGAAGGCCAGACACCTGACAGAGTAGCCACCAATTGGCCACTCTTGCCATCGACCACCGACACGATTTTCTCGTTGAGGTTGCCCACATATAGCCGCCCTCGGTCTTCATCCACAGCCAAGGAGAAGACCCCAGGCGACAACGCTACCAGCGAAGTTATGGCTTGGGCATCTTGATTAAACGCTTCCACCTGGCCACTGAGCAGCGGCAAGTAAATCTTGTTGCCGGCAGGCACCATCCACGTTGGCTTATAGCCGACTTGCCAATTTTCACCCCAGGTATCACTGACAGGATCGAAGCGAAGAAGCTGACGATTTTGGTAATTGTTGAGCCAAAGAGCATCATTCTGCCAGGCAATACCCCAAGGGGTCCCGTTCACCGGCCAAGTAGCTAAGTGAGTGCCATTGTCGTCATAAGAGACAATTCTCCGCCCAACCCGCTGGCTCACGAATAATGTGCCCGCATGGAACACCAGATCGGTAACCGGCGAACCTAAGGAGCGCTTCCAGAGCAACTGCCCGGAAGCCCCATTTAGCTTCACCAAAGCTGGTTCCCCCGCCCCCAAGCCAACGTAAATGGCCCCATCACCGAGCGCCAGCTTTTGCGGCGTGGAACCAACGGAGGACACACCCGCCAAATCTAACCGACACTGCCTTGGTTTTGCCCCTCTCGTCGAGGACAAGATCGCCGGCAAATAAGCGCTATGTTGAGCCATCAGCACAATATCGTAATGCCAACCAAACTGCTCGCCCAAGCCACTCACTTTTGCGTAGTAGTAGTCATCAGAGAGCGCTGTCCAGACAATTCTCGAGGCAGCGTTATCTCTCGCCATATTGTCATTTTTAGCTATAATATGACCGCGGCTGTCATAAAGCTGCAACACCGTGTCACCGCCATCTTCCAGGTTAACAATGGCTAACTTGTAAGTCATGCCAGCCCAGCCAAAAAAGCGGAACCAATCCACATCATCAGCAGCGTGAATCGTGTGTCTGACCGAAGATTGCCCCAACCACAGGAAATTGGCAGTTTTCCTGGTATTATCCGGCTCATAACTGTCTGGCCAGAGGAAACGAAAGGCAACCCAGCGACTACTATTGTTATTAAACTGAATGTCGTTATCTGCTTCTATCAACGCCCGCCCCGAAGCACTGTAAGGCAACGCCAAACCGCTATCAGAACTCTGGACTGTTAAAGTCATACTGCCATGAGCGCCCGGCAACAGTGAATTCAACCGCCAACTATGGTCCTCCTGATGCCACAGTTGAGGTCTGGAGGCAGCACTCACAACACGAAGCGGTGCCGGAAGGCTTAACGTTAAACGTAAGTTATCGGCCGTGCTGGCCCCACAATTGCCATAATCCAACCCCAGTTGGTACAACTGACGAGGCAGTAGCGGCGATTGAGGCCAGGAGGACCAATGGACGTAAACGTCCGCACTGGCCTCCGGCGGCTGAATTGTCACCGCAGCATGGTTATTATTTATGTCAGAATCAGTCCAAAAGCTGCCAATGTCCGCCTCCACGCGTGCTCCCGGGGCAGTCGGGTGCCCCCAAACCAGCAACTGGCGCTGTACCCCGGCGGGCAGATCCCCCAACAGCCACACATCCGGCGCACTTCGGGTATGTGTCACCGGCACACCGCTCTGCCACTGAACGTTCTCCAATGCCCCGCTCGCCGTCAATGTCAAGGCAACACGGGGTGCGAGTGCCGGGCCGGCATTCGCATAGTTGATCGTATACGTCACCACTGTGCCGGCTGTCGTCTCCCGACGCTCTCCAGTCATACCAACCGACAAGTCTATTTTCTGGCTGTTGATCCGCATGGCTGGATCGCCAAACAGGATGTATGTGTCAAGTAAATCACGGAAGACCCTTGCCCCGGGCGCCTGGTAGAGAAGCAACTTCCCTGCCAAAGCGTCAACCCCCAACACCCGTTTGTCATCGCGGAAGAGAGCTTCATAAAAGCCGCGATTTAAATAGTCATGGCCATGGGCAACGCCTAATCCAGAAGCTGCCCAGTCTGCCACCGCGCCGCCATTTTCTTGCCGGACCAGTGTCTCCGCCAAAGCGTCATACCCAGGCGAATGAAAGTAGCCGGTATAGCAAGTCATCTCCAAAAAAACTGGCAACTTCCCCCTATTGTCGAGCCGAGGAACGTCATCCGTGCTGAAAAGGATTTCCGCCGCCCACCACGATATGGAACCATGGCCGACATAATTCACGAAGAGGTTGCCCTGAGCAATGCCCGCATGCACAGCCTGGCGGGCTGCCAAGGTGTTCTGTTCGTCGCGCCCCACATACATTTGCACTTTCCGGTAGCTACTGGGAACACTGTCCATCGCGCGATCTGAGAGAGCGGGAAAGTCCCCGGCACCATCCGAGTTATCAGCAACAAAGAAAAGCCGGTTCCGCCAGTCACCCGCTGGCGGCACTGTCTGGTAACCGATGACCTTATCAACCATGGCATCAGCCTCAGCAGAAGTATTTGCCGGCAAACGGCCTATGAGCATATCCGGCAAAGGATCATCACCGTCAACGGTCACGTAGCGATTATCGCTGGCTGTTTCGCCAATAAATGGATCCACAAATCGCAACAGCGGGGGGATGAAGTTTCCAGCACCGCTGTGCAACACATTGCGGAAGTCGTAATGCCCATCGCCCAGCAAAGTTACATACAGGGGGGGCGGGCCAAGCCAGTGGTGATAGGCATCATCCAGAAAATCACGTATCGCCTCGGCACTGAAGTTGCCATCATTATACTCGTCGTAGACGTCCTGCACGGAAACCAACGCCACCGATAGCCCCCGCCCTCGCCAGAAATCCGCTAAACGGGTGGCAGCGCTCCAGAAGTCCGGGTGGGCAATCAGAATGTAGTCTACATGTTGTTCCTGTTGCCGCCAATGGGAAGGCGTATCCGCTTCCACGCGCAGCGGTGAGCGCAACGCCGATTCTTCCCAGGCAAAATAATGAGCCGTAGCACTGTTCTCAACACTCATAACGACCTGGTATCCCTGGCCGGCGGAGGTCACCGCAGCATTTTCAACCTGGCGCACGTTGGCAGGATCATCGATCCGCCACAGGTGCACATTCGGTGAAGAAAAGCCGCTTAATCGCACCAAATAGCGCCCACCACCGTGAACCTGTCTCTTATACACATCT
>WFQT01000471.1 GCA_015486895.1 Anaerolineae bacterium | reverse complement strand
TTTAAAGATCCACCCGGATGAAATCTCGATTGTGGACATGACGCTAACAGGGGCATTCCGGAAAAATGACATCAGCCTGGAGTCTCGTCGTCTTTGCGACTATTCTATTGTTACAGTACGAATTTAACAAGACTCAGGACCTCTTTGTGTCTCTTTTATTGGCTCTGGCTTGTCCAGATTAGGATGCATAATTACTTGTGTATTACAATTTCTCGGTAGATATAGATAACCTCCGACGTTTCGTAACGGGTGAAATAAAAGCATGAAACAACAGCGAATGGAACAGGTTCTTGAAATCGTCAGACAAACCGGCGTGTTGCGTCCTCGAGACCTGGATGCATACGGCATTCCACGCACTTACTTGCGTCGCCTGTGCGATCGCGGGCAGTTGATGCGCGTGGGGCGAGGGCTCTACATGTTGCCTGATGCCGAGATCACCGAGCACCACACTTTGGCGGAGGTCAGCAAACGAGTCCCGCAGGCTGTTGTGTGCTTGCTCTCCGCACTGCGTTTTCATGAACTCACTGTGCAAGCTCCTTTTGAGGTCTGGCTGGCTATTGAGAATAAAGCTCGACGGCCCCAAGTGAATGATCTGCCTTGTCGCTTTGTTCGCTTTTCGGGCAGAGCTTTCGAGGCTGGCATTGAGACTCATGAGATCGAAGGTGTTCCGGTCAGAATCTACAATCCTGCTAAAACGGTGGCTGATTGCTTCAAATATCGCAACAAAACTGGTTTGGATGTGGCGCTGGAAGCACTAAGGGGGTGCTTACGTCAGCGTAAATGCATTGCGGATGAGCTATGGCACTACGCCGGAATTTGCAGAGTGGCCAACGTCATGCGTCCCTATTTGGAGGCTATGTTATGAGCTCGCACAGCATTTCCAATCTTCCTGCCTCAGTACGCCAGCGTCTTTTGAACCTGAGTCACCAGTGGCGAGAGGATTATTGTCTTGTCTTGTCGCAATTTGTAACTATTCAGCCTGATTCGCCTGCTCTGACTTGCCACAATGGCATGAATCTGGAATAATGGTCCATGATACAATACGTGAAGCCAACACGAGAAGAGATTCACCAAGCCTACCTGGAAGGTGAGGAAACAGTCGTCGCGTTGTTCGAACCGTTCGAACAGCTTGAACGGACGATTGGTGAATTTACCGATAAGGTACGAGCACTGGAGGATCAGCCAGCCAAGGACAGCCATAACAGCAACAAGCCTCCTTCGAGCGATGGGTTGAAGAAGCCTGCGCCGCACAGTCTGCGGAAGCGGAGTGGCAGGAAGCGGGGAGGGCAGCAAGGCCACAAAGGGCACACATTGAAAGCTGTGGAGCAGCCTCAACACGTGGTAGTGCACGTGGTTGTGTGCCCACTGTCAGGCCTCTTTGGCAGAGGTAGCACCGATGAGGGTGGAGAAGCGACAGGTTTTCGACTTGCCGGAGGTAGTAGCCATAGAGGTAACCGAACATCAGGCGGAGGTGAAGCGGTGCCCGGTGTGTGGGGAGATGAACAAAGTGGCATTTCCGGCAGAGGTGACGCAGTCAGTGCAGTATGGGCCTCGGATCAAGGCACAGGCGGTGTACTGGAATCAGCATCACCACATACCGGTGGAGAGGACACAGGAGGTTCTGACGGACCTGTACGGTCATACACCGAGTGCGCCGGCGATTGTTGCGAGTAGTCGGGAGATGGAGGCGCAGGTTGCGCCGGTCAATGAGATGGTGAAAGAGTACCTGGTAGATACAGAGGAGCCGGTCCACCGCGATGAGACAGGCTTGCGGGTAGCGGAGAAGCTGCACTGGACGTATGTGGCAAGCACAGAAAAGGTGACTTACCTGGCTGTGCATGACAGGCGAGGCAGGAAAGCGTTGGATGAGGTAGGGATTTTGCCCCCACGGAAAGGGGTGGTCGTCCACGACGGGTACAGTTCCTACCGACAATACCCCCGACATGGAGCATGTGCTTTGTAATGCCCACCACCTACGGGAGTTAGTGTTCATCGAGAAACAATACGAGCAGGAATGGGCTGGGGAGATGATCAAGCTGCTGGTGGAGATCAAAGTGGCGGTGGGTGAAGCGAAGGAAGATGGACGGAGCAGCCTGACAGAAGGAGAGAAAGCCAAATTCGAGGAGCGGTACGATCAACTGATAGCTCAAGGAGTTCAGGCGAATCCCCGGCCACTGGAACCGGCGCAGAAGAAGCGTGGGCGGAAGAAACAAAGCAAGCCCAAGAACCTCCTTGAACGGCTGGAGAAGCACAAAGGGGAAGTCCTGAAGTTCATGCATGATTTCCGGGTGCCATTTGACAACAACCTGGCAGAACGGGACCTGCGCATGGTGAAGCTGAAACAGAAAGTATCGGGCTGTTTCCGCACCGAAGAGGGTGCGCAAACTTTCTGCCAGGTTAGGAGTTACATTTCCACGTGCCGGAAGAATGGGCAGCGGGTGCTCGATGCACTGGTACTGGCTTTGAATGGTGATCCCTTTTACCCATCCTTCTTGCGACCTCCGCCTGCAGGCTGAATAGTTACGAATGGATAAACAATGCCTATCATGAGCGGCGATCCCGCATTCGATTCGTACTGCATCAAACGGCTTCGACGATGCCGGCGGCCCATCCGCAAGCTGTCAGAGAACGTGG
>WFQT01000470.1 GCA_015486895.1 Anaerolineae bacterium | reverse complement strand
TTATTTCTGGTGGGGTCGCGCGTTGACGTTGGCCGGGGACGACGCCGCTGCCATAAATGCCTACCAAGCCTATTTCAAGCTATCCACATCGCTGGCGGACGAGGCGGCGAAACGAATAGCCCGAAATTACACCAGCTTGGGGGAAATTGGCAAAGCGGCTCTCTGGATCACTCAGGCGATCGAATTAGCACCAACGTTAGCTGAACGATTAGCTTTGCGAGAAGAATTAGCCAATCTATGGCTCAAGCATGGCTTGCCCCAGGCCGCGGTCGCCGAATATGACGCTATCTTGTCGTCGGCCCAGAAGCCAGCCTACCGCGCGGAAATACTGCGCCAGCGCGGCGACGCACGTTTGGCTTCCGGAGACCTACCCGGCGCTGAAGTAGACTGGCGGCGAGTACTGCAAGAAGCACCCCACACTCAGGACGCTTACCTGGCGCTGGTGCAACTGGTGAAGCACAATCTGTCAGTGGATGAATTCCTGCGGGCCAAGATCGACGCCGAGAACAAAGCATGGCCGCAAGCCCAGACAGCTCTATGGCGTTACCTATCCCAGGAACTAACTCCTGAACAGAGGACGAAGGCACTCTGCCTGTTGGGGCGTGTCGCCACTGCGCAAGGCGATGCCGTCACAGGCCGACAAGTATGGTCGCAGGTACACCGTTCGGCAGCTTGCGGCGGCGAAGCGGAGTTAGCGTTAGCCCGCTTAGATTGGGCAGCCGGCGACAGGAGTGAGGCTATCTCACGTCTACAACAGGAGGCAAAGGATACTAACTTTACTGCTTGGGCCGGGGCGATGCATCAGCAGTTGGCTATATGGGCAGAGGCGCAAGGCAAAATGGATGTTGCCGCGGTGGAATACATCAACGCGGAGAAGACATTCCCCGATGATAGGCGCTACCAGGCCGGATTACTGGCCGCAGTCATGGCCTGGACATCTCGCCGACCATCGCCGGTGTTACCCGTTCTCTCTGTTTTGTTAAACGACCCTAACCTGCCGGAGGTTTGGAAACCACCATTGCGCTTCTGGGTAGGGCAGTTGCAATGGCTGGCAGGGAAGCAAGAAACTGCCAAAGAGACCTGGCGACGCCTCCAATCCGAGGCTCCTGACTCTTATTACGCCTGGCAATTAACACAAACAGCGGGCTTCCCCCCACCGTGGACATGTAGCGAAGCTTCCCCAACAGAGGAAAAGACGGAACTCATCAACTGGCTACGCCGGTGGTCACCGGCCTTGCAGCCGGCAGACCTGTCTGGCTTACCTTCCACTTTGACCGGCTCCTCAACATGGCAACGTGCTGCTTCCTTTCAGCGGGCGGGACTCTATTCCCAGGCCAACACAGCCTTCCAAAAGATAATCCGAGAAACCGACGATCCAGTGCTGCTCTTCCGATTGGCTATCTATTTTGCCGCTGAGCATCTCTTTCATCTCTCCATTGCAGCCGCTAATCATCAGGCCGCTCACTTTGCCCCCCTACCCTGTGCCGTTCAGCAGCTCCGCTTCCCGGTTCCCTGGCTGGCCATGTTCTTAGCAACCTCAGACCGGCAAAACGTCTCCCCGGCCCTACTGTACGCCGTAGCTCACCAGGAAAGCCACTTTAACCCGTTGGCACGTTCTGCCGCCGGGGCTGCGGGTATCATGCAATTGATGCCCACGACCGCTAAATGGTTAGCCGGGCGGATGAATTGGAGCGACTTCACGCCCCGGATGCTGTACCAGCCGCAAAAGAACGTGGAGATGGGTGCCTATTTCTTGCATTGGCTGGCAGACTATTTACCGGAAGACCTATACGCGCAGCTCGCCGGCTACAACGGGGGGCCGGGGAACGCACGCCGATGGCGGCGTCAGTTTGGGCTAAATGATGACATCTTCCTGGAACGTTTGCCAGCACTAGAAAGCCGTCACTACTTGCGACAAGTGGTGCGGAATATAGCAGTTTACCGGGCATTGTATAGTCGGAAATCCTTCGGAAAATAAATCTTCCCCCTCTCCGAACTGAGGAAAGGTCGTAGCCCGGCCGGCTGATCGGAAGAAATATCCCCGCCAGTTGCAGCAAAAGGTGTCAACATGTTATCATTGATCAACAAGCATCCCAGATTATTACCATTACCACCAAATATCAGGAGGGCAAAGCCATGAAAACAAGCCGTACCAACTGGAATGCCATCGTCTGGAGTCTTATCCTAATCATCGGTGGCATCGTTTTATTACTATTCAACGTCGGCATTCTCAAGCCATACCAAGCAGAGGTTTCATTAGCCGTAGCAGCCCTTATAGCTGCAGCCGGCCTCTACTTCCTGGGGCGGTTCATTATTAAAGTGAAAACATGGTGGCCAACCATCCCCGGTTTCACCCTTTTATCAATGGCCGCCATCGTTTACTTGGCTGGACACCAGCCGGTCAATGGAATACTCTTAGCTTCCTTGCTCTTTGTGGGCTTGGGGCTTGCCTTCCTGGTCATCTTCATCATCGACCGCAAGCAAAATTGGTGGGCGTGGATCACCAGTGGAACGCTATTCACCATGATCGGCACCCTTTACATCAGCAGCCGGGCGGCTGCACCAACGACCATTGGCGCCGAGATCTTCGGAGGCATAGCAATCGTCTTTGCTCTGCTTTACTTAGTGGTGCCACTACGACAACGGCTCTGGTGGACACTTGTACAAGCTGGCACCATGGCCTTAGCCGCCATCATTGTCTTTCTCTTCGGTCAAGATCAGAACAACCTCCTGGTCCAACTTTGGCCAGTGCTACTGGTTGTCATTGGCGTCTTCATCATTGGCCGCCAACTCAGCCGACCAGCCGAAAAAGAGATTACACCGGTACCACCAACACCCTCCATTCCACAACCGGTTCTTCCGGAAGAGCCAAAGCCGGTGGAACCAGTTCCTGGCGCTGGGGGAGCACTGCCGTCAGCAGAAGAAATTCCCTCCTCAGCCCCCCACCCTCTTGAAGAAACGCCGACTGCCACCGACAAAACCGTCGCGCCACCAATAGAGGAAGGAAAAGAACCGGCTAAGCTACCTACAGAAGGGGAAAGCCAATGAAGCTAACCGTAGCGCTAGCCCAAATCCAGGCGGCTACGGCAAAGCCGACAGCGAACATCATCAACGCTACCAGTTTAGCCCGAGAGGCCGCAAATGCCGGTGCCCAGCTCTTTCTCTTGCCAGAGCTATGGGCCGTCGGAAACTCATTGCCCATGGCCCAACAACTGGCTGATCGCGCGGGAGAAGGCATCTTTGCTGCCATGATGCACTTAGCCATAGGACACAATCTCTATGTAGGCGGGTCTCACTTAGAGCAAGCAGCGGCTGGAGGCATCTATAACCGCGCCGTCATCTACGCCCCCAATGGCCAAGAAGTTGCTTCCTACCGTAAAGTGCATCTCTTCCGCCCCATGGGAGAAACTGACTATCTAATAGCAGGGGACAAGACACCTACATGGGAATTACCATGGGGTAAGAGCTTTTTAGCTACCTGTTATGACCTCCGCTTCCCGGAGCTATTCCGCCGCTTCCGCCTGCAAGGCGCGGAAATAGCGATCATCCCAGCCGAGTGGCCCAGCGAACGACTACACCACTGGCGCATTTTGCTGCAAGCTCGTGCCATTGAGGAACAAATGCTGATCATTGCCTGCAATCATGCCGGGCAAGACACTCAATACCACTATGCCGGACACAGCATGGTGGTAAACGCAGGCGGTAAGATCATTGCCGAAGCGGGGGAAGACCCCACATTGCTGATCACCACCGTTGAAACGAACGACGTCGCCGTCACACGGACAGCTTTCCCGGTGCTTAACGACCGCCGGCCGGCTGTATATGACCTTTGAGCCATCGATGAAAAGATCATCTCCGCAGAAGACTCCATCTCCCAGGAGACATTTCCGAGAGAATATCCATGTACCAATAACTATCTATAAGCCGTAATTATCCCAACGGTTTTACGTCAATAGAAGTAACATGAGGAGTTTATCGTGGCGCAATTGAACACTACAGTTTACGAGGCAGCTAAGCAGTTAGACTCGGCAGCATTAGGGCAAATCTACGATTGCTACTCGCCTGACATTTACACCTACATCTACCACCGGGTCTCTAATCCTAACATGGCAGAAGACTTGACATCCCAAACCTTCATGCGCATGTTAGAAGCCATCCGCAAAGGCCATGCTTGGCGGACATCTTTCAGCGGCTGGCTATTCCGCATCGCTCATAACATCGTCGTCGACCACTATCGTCAACGTAGTCGCCGCCAACAGGTTAATATTGAAGAGATGCCGCATTTGACAGATCAACAGGAAACGCCCGAAGAAATCGTTCAAATACGCTTGCGTAACCAGAATTTGCAAGAAGCTATTAGTCAGCTCACCGAGGAGCAAGCACTGGTCGTCTCATTGCGCTTTCTTGAAGGGTACAGTATTAGCGAAGTTGCCCAAATGATGGAAAAGACGGAAGGTGCCATCAAAGCTTTGCAGTACCGAGCTGTACACTCGCTGCACAGAATCTTGGCAAAGAGGACGGAGCCGTGAACGGAACGCCGAATTTGATCTCCCTCTTCAACCGTCAGGTTGAAGCGCTACAAAGAGGAGAGCCCGCAAGCGCTGTCATGGAAAACAGCCCGGCAGTACTGCAGCCATTGGTGGCCTTGGCGATTCGAGTACGCTCCCTATCCACGCCATCTCCGCCTCGCAACCCCCAACGAGTTGCAGCAACAAAAGCTGCCTTCCTCCAAAAAGCAGCATTGCTACAGGA
>WFQT01000469.1 GCA_015486895.1 Anaerolineae bacterium | reverse complement strand
TTGCTGGACAGGTCATGGAGTTCGTTCGTTACCATGCCATGAGCACCAGTATTGAATTTGCTCGCAAGCGAGGGCCTTTCCCCGGTATTAAGGGAAGCATCTACGACCCAGGACAACTCAACTGGGAACCTCCTACTCCGCTGCAGCCGTACAGCCACGATTGGGGCCGGCCGGAATTAGACTGGAATAAAATTATTGACGGCATCCGCCAGTATGGCATTAGGAACGCTGCCCAGACGACTATCGCTCCCACTGGCACCACCGGCACCGTCTCCGGCTGCGAAGGATATGGATGCGAACCGGTTTTTGCCCTGGCCTACTACCGTTATGTCGTAGAGAAAGACCAGAAATTAACCCTGACTTACACCAGTCCTCTTTTCCAACAAGCGTTAGAAAAAACAGACCTGACGGAAGAACAACGAGAAGAGATTATCCAGCGAGTGCTCCACGAAGGAGGATGCCAGGGCATAGACGAACTGCCGGAGTGGATTCGCAACACATTTGTTGTCGCCCAGGACGTCACACCAATGGAACACGTTTATATGCAGGCAGCATTACAACGATTTGTGGATAACAGTATTTCCAAGACGATCAACATGCCATCGACGGCCACCGTTGACGATGTCAAGGAGGTATACAAACAAGCCTGGAAGCTGGGTTGCAAAGGTTTGACGGTGTATCGCACTGGTAGTCGCCAGGAAGTGGTGCTGGAAACAGCACGAACAGCGCAACAGAAAAGCAACAACGGCACAGAAAAAGGGGAAAAGCAGGGCCGGGAGCAACTTATCGAGAAAGCTATAGACCCATCGCGGGTTCTTAAACGCCGGCCACGTCCTGCCCGCCTGCAAGGCATGACTTACAGGCAGGAAACCCCCCTGGGGCGCGCTTTTGTGACCGTCAATATTAGCGAGCACAACGAGCCTTTCGAGGTTTTCCTCAACGTAGGCAAAGCCGGCAGTGACGTCTCCGCGGTGTCGGAAGCGCTGGGCCGGCTCATTTCCTATATTCTGCGTATGCCATCTGAACTGCCTAGCCGGGCTCGATTAGAGCACATTGTATACCAGTTAGCTGGTATCGGCAGTGGGCGTTCTTTGGGCTTCGGACCGCAACGTGTGCGCTCTTTGCCCGATGCCATTGCCCGAGTGCTAGACGAATTCCTGAAAGATACGGAAGAAACGGAGATACAGCCGGTTGAAGGTATGTTGCCAGCAGCACAGATGGAGCTCCCCATGTTCCAGATCGGTGATATCTGCCCGGAGTGCGGTCAAGCAACGCTAATTGAAAGTGAAGGATGCCGCAAATGCTACTCTTGCGGCTACAGCGAGTGTTGAGCATGCCTGCTCAACCTGCGTGGGGGGGACGCAAGCCCTTCGGCTTAGTCTACCTTGGGCGGGCCAGAACCACAGATTGCGGACCATAAACCACATATTACATGGATTACACGGATTGCACGGAAGAGCGGAAAAGAATCTGTGCAATCGGTGGTCAGTGGTTGGGTTTTCCCAGATAGGAACCACAGCAGTGTGAGGCTTTCAGTTCTCTGCTTCTTCTTCCTCCTCGGCAAACTGGTGACGCAAATCTAAAAATGTCGTTCCCCCGGCGTTGATGTGAAACGGCACTTGCTCGTCCCATGGCGTTTCCAACAAATAATCCCCTGCCGGGGCATCAGCCCAGAGGAACGTCTCTCCCCACTGGTCGTCGGGATGAATCTGTGGATCATTCACGTAAGTGTAAAGCATTTGGTACGTTTTACCCGGCTTCTTCGCTTGCATCACCCGTAGCGACGAGCTAGGCCAGAGGCGGCCATCCTCCGTCAGCAGGCGGCCCACCAGTGAACCCCGGCCGGGAAGCAATTGTAACCAGAACTCCGGATTGCGGGTAGCATCGTACCGGTCAGCCCCCACCCGTACTTCCATGTGCAAATGCGGGCCCATAGCAATGCCGGCCATGCCAACTTCCCCCACGGGGTCCTCTTCATCAAGGAACTGCCCTGCTTGTCCTCTCTCATCAACGTGCTGTCCCACCTGTTCTCCATCATCGATCCGCTGCCCTACGCTGACTAACACGCGAGAAAGGTGACCATAAAGCACATACACTGTCTGATTCTCATAGCGTCGGTCCATTTCTTCCACTACCAAGTTACCGTAAAAATCAGTAAAGCCCCCATAAACGTGGTGCTGGTCATCACCAGCAACGACAATGGTTCCCGGCCCCGCCGCGTAGACTGGCCGTCCTATTTCCCCCGGGAAATCGGCCCCGTGGTGTACCAAATAGGTGCCAAGGCCATTGGTACCGTAAGGGTAAAAAGCGGCAGCAATGCAAGAAGTGGCCGGACGCAAAGGTCGTTGTAGCCAGTAATGCGTCGTCGCCTGAGCCGTGTTTGGTGTGGGCCACAACTGGCCAGGTGCGAGCATAGCCGTGGCTTTGGTGGTGACCGTTGCCGTCGGCGAGAAAGTGGGCGTCGGCGAAGGAGTAGCTGTAGGTGTAATCGTCGCCGTCGGCGAGGAAGTGGGCGTCGGCGTGAATGTTAGCGTTGGTGTCCAGGTAGGCGTCGGCGTTAGTGTAGCCGTCGCTGTCGGCGGTTCCAAAACTGGCCGGGGCAATGTTGGCCTATTCAAGGAATAAAGTGTACCTAAGGATAGAACCAATAAAAATAAGGTTGTAAGCCAGGACACTTTCTTCATGCTTTTTCTCGCCAATGTGCCATCTTACAAGACCGCGGGGCCTACCGGCATTTTGAGAAGATACATACGCAGAAAGTATAGCGCTTGCAGATAAGGGAAGCAACTCCCGGGGCAATAGATTCCCTTTTACCTTAGTAAACCCACCCTCAAAAAACTTGCTTGCATAGCGACATTCACTTATAATAACAACGTCTTGGGTGAGTAGCTCAGATGGTTAGAGCGCACGGTTCACATCCGTGAGGTCGGGGGTTCGAGTCCCTTCTCGCCCACTGAAAAGCGGGAGGCAAGTAATTTGCCTCCCGCTCAACTTTCACCACGCCAGTCCGCTCACTGCCTTTACTCCTCACTGAAAAGCAGCAGCCACTCCTCCACATCCTTCTCATTAGGCAATGGCTTCTCCCTCCGCGCCGTTGGGCCTAAAGCCGGAAGTGGTTGCTGTAAGGACGCCGCAAAAGCTTCCGACCGCATTACCTGGCACCCTCGCGCCTCAGCCGCTTGCACAATACGCCCATCCGAGGAAACGATTTTCAAGGTTGCTGGGTGGGCAGCCCGGCGGATGCGTCGGATGATAATATCATCTGCCTCTTCACCTCGGCCGCGGCTAAAGAGCACCTCTACGCCACCACCGGAAAGTTCCCGAGAATACCCTGCCGGCATGCCGCTATCGAAGACGACGGTGATATTCTCGTGCAATCGGCCCCGGTACCGGCGCAAAAGGCGCACCAAAGCGATTTCATCGCCCTGGTCGGCCAAAGAGACCCCGACAATCAGCCCAGTGCCGATAACGTTATGCCCATCTATCAACAAAGCCATGCGCCATTCCCTATCAAGGCATCATCCGTAATCTGCCAACAGCAACCGCTATTCATTCCTCCTCAACGTAAAGCTGATTTTCCAGCACCAGCTCTGATGTCAAATTATCGACCTGCATGTACCACTTCGCCGCAGCCAGGATGGCGTCTTGTGGAATTAACCCTACCAGCTCCGAGTGGGCAATCGTCACACCGTAGCGAGCTGCCTCGCGACGAATAGTCTCCACCACCCGGTACACAGGCGTTTTACGGAAATTAGTCAGGTTCATGGACACTTGGGCTTGCCCTTCCACCAGCACACCCATCGCCTTCACAAAACGAAAGCCGCCGCTGGAATGACGCACAGCCCGGGCAATACGCTTAGCGATGCTAACGTTATCCGTGTTCAAGTAGACATTAAAGGCGATAAGCGGCGACCGGGCACCAATAACGGTAGCCCCTGCCTTGCCCAGCGATCGGGGGCCAAAATCTGGCTCTCGCTTAGGATCAGTGGCAATGCTCTCTTTCAACCCCTCGTACTCGCCCCGACGAATATTCTCCAGATTCCGTCGCTCCGGCCGTGTAGCGGCCTCCTCATAGAGATAAACGGGGATATGCAACTTATCCGCCACCTTCTGCCCCAATGACCGGGCTAACGCTACCGTTTCCTGCATAGTGATACCGTGAATTGGCACAAACGGCACCACATCTGTAGCACCTATCCGGGGGTGGGCACCTTGATGTTGATCCATGTCAATTAACTTTGCGGCCGTGGCAATGCCCTGATACGCCGCCTGGCTGACCGCTTGCGGCTCCCCGACAAATGTCAACACCGAGCGGTTATGATCATCGTCGGACTCCACGTCCAAAACCCGCACACCCGCGACGCTGCGAATGGCATCGACGATTTGAGAAACCACTTCTGGCCGCCGCGCTTCACTAAAATTGGGAACACACTCAACAATTTGCTTTCCCATTGTCGCCAAACCCCTCCTTTTCTGCAGGCAATTGCCTTAACGTCTCAACGATAAACTTTGTGGAACATCATAAGACACAGATTAACAAGGATACAAACTGACCTTGTTGTTTTTCCTGCGTTCATCGTATCTTCTCCATACGTAGGGAAAGGCCTCGGCGTAGCACCCAACAGCGATAACGTAGTGGGCCGTGCCTACCTTGGGCGAGCCCTACGTGGCCGCACCTACTATGATTTCACCCAAGATACTGAGAAAACACTACGATCCTGGGCTACAGATGAACAACATTGTAACACCGGCCATTGGGACTGTCAACAGCTTGACAGCACCCCCCCACCCCATTAGAATGTCGCCACAGTCAAGAGAGGAGGACAGACATCCGCATATGGGAACCTTACAGTGGCTGCTGAAACCATGGCTCCCGGCCTTGATCTTAGCAACAGCAGCATTCCTGGCTTTGCTTATTGGCCAGCAACGTTACCCACGCGTCGTAAAATCGCTTGCCGTGATAGCAGCCTTCTTTGCTCTCTTCACGGCCTGGGTGATGAGCCAATCGCCCCTGCCCATTGCCGCCAGTTGGCAATGGGTAACACCGTTAGCAGAAAGAGGACTCTTCCTATGGACTGCCGACACTACTGCGAGCTGGGGGCTCATCTTAATTGGTTGGTTGGCACTGGCTGGAGCTCTTATCTTGCCAGAAAAGCCCCGCCATAGCCAGAGATTCAGCGCCGCCACTGGCCTGGCTATGTTAGCAACGGTTGCCTTTTTCGCCACCGCCGATAATTTACTGACTCTGTCTGTCGCCTGGATTCTATTAGATGGCACCTGGTACTTCGTTGCCTTGGGCAGCGGCTATCACCATCGTTCCTCGGCAGTGACGCTTCAAGTGGTCGGAGCACTTTTTCTTTGGGGCAGCATCTTCATCGGCGGCATGGCCGGTTCTGTGCTGCCATGGCGCCTTGCCCCCCTTTCCAATTCTCTCTTCCCGCTCTTTGTCATCTTAGCCTGGCTGGAGAGCGGTGGCTATCCAGCCCATGCCGGCGTTTTAGAGCGGGGAGGAGGACTACCAGCGCCGTGGCGTTTTTCCCAAAACTTGGCAGGACTTATCCTTTTGCTACGCATCGTCACCATGGCCGGGGTTTGGCATGTGAGCTCGTTGGTGGCCTGGAGCTTGCTCACGCTCCTGCTGGGTACCGGCTTAGCCGGCTGGGTCTCCCGGCAGGCTAACGCCCGTTTTGACTTACTCCTTACCAACCGGTTGGCTTTCCTATTCATGGTAATCATCTTAGCACCGCAACAAGCCACTCTTTGGTTAGCGACACTCACCATCTTTGTCCTCGCCTCGGCAATGCTCTTAACGCTGCCGACACGGCACCAGCCGCTGGGAGTCGAAATATCAACGTGGTTAGCAGCTTTATTGCTTTTTTTGCTACCCGGCTTCCATTTCTTCTTCAGTTTGAACAACATTCGCACTTTAACAGCGCTGCAACCACCATTATTAGCGTGGGTCATTATCCTCATCAGCCAGGTATTAGCCGGAGCGCTACTATCCCGGTATGTCTGGCCAAAAGAGACAGCCAAGCGGGAGAAAAGGAAATTCGGTTGGCCTGCGCTGGCCGGCACATTACTTTTACTTGTTACTCTCTTCTGGATACCAAGCTTGGTGGGCAGCCGTCTCTTCTGGTTCATCCGCCCCCACGCCCCGACTCTGATACTCACGGACAGCCTCCTCATCTTGGTTGCAGTTCTCTTGGCCAGTCAGGAACACCGGATGCTGCACGACACGGAAGGATGGCGTTGGGGAATCACCCGTATTACTTTCTTGACGCCGCTGAGGGAATTACTTTGGCAAGCCGGGAAGCCAATAGCGCGCTGGTGTGAGGAACTCACATTGCTGGTAGAAGGGGACAGCTACTTCGGCTGGGTACTCTTATTGTGCTTCCTGGGCCTCATCCTCTGGCAGCAAGGGAGAATTTTCACACCATGATCGCATGGCTACAAAAGTGGGCAGACGCCTGGTTGACACGAGGATGGCAATGGCAATTTCCGGCATTTTTACTCATCGCCGGGGCGCTTTTCGTCCTCTGGTTCTGGGTCGAATGGCGAGGGCTTGTTATCACCTGGGTTGCCCTATCATTTGCTCAAACGACCCTTTTCTTTCCGCTCATGCCTTTACGCTGGGCTTTAGGGCAGTTTATAGCCGGCACCCTTGTCGCCCTGATCTTTGCTGTCGGAGGCAAAATGCACACCGTCCCCCTAGCAGAGCGCTTCCACTGGGATGTGGGATTGACATTCCGCGTGCTGGTAGCGCCACTGTTACTGCTATTCTTCATAAGCATCTTACCAGTGCGACAATATCTTCCAGGGCTCAGCCACTGGCAAGCGCTCACATTCATCCTGGAAATTGAAGCTGGGTTATTCATACTAAGCACAGAAAGTCGCCCCCTGAAAGTAGGCATGGCACTGCTCGTTTACCTTTGGGCAGCTTTTTTCCCCCTGTTGACTTTGCACTTGCTGAGTGACTTCTGGGTGTTGGCGCTAACACTGTTGCAACTTGGAATTGCCTGGGCCAGCAGCATCCTCATGGCCTGGCATACAGAATCGGAGCCGGAGGAATACCCATGAGCGGCGTAGCACTGATCTGGCTTTGGCTGCTGGCGACTGCAATATTGCTCTACCTACTACACCGCAACGAGCGGATAAGCGGCATCCTTGCTGTGCTGCTTTTGGTGCCCCTCCTCTGGCTGGTCGGCAGTTTCGTCGATAACCAACGGCTGGTGGTGGGACAACTGACGGTAAAATTAGCCGGGGCGCAGCAGTTCCTGTACACTCATTACCGGCTGGCACCTCCAACACAACCGTTCCTCGCCTTCTTGCTAATAATTACGTCACTTTTCGGTCTCTCTTGGATCTTCTTAGGCAAAAGGAGCGCCTGGCCAGCGCTAACTGCCCTCGCCTTAGCGGCCCTGGTGGGATTCGCCACCGTACGCGACATCGCTAATGCGCCCTGGTGGTTAGCAATCACGGCGGTCATAGCCGCCGTGATGATTCAAGGAGGTCAGCCGGGAAACAGTATCGCCGGCCAACGCACACTGCTCTTCCCCGTATTAGCAGTACCTCTTTTCTTGGCACTGCCTCATTTCCTGGGCCAAGCAGCACTGGACCCGGTGCACCACCACTTTCTGCAAACGGCTTACTTTCTCATGGCAGCAACACTGTTGCTTTTAAGCAACGCTTTTCCCCTCCACGGAGCACGACCGGCACAGGGTAAAGAAGGATACCCGCCGGGGGTAGCTTTCTGGTGGATTGCCAGCGAAGCTGCCTGGCTCTATCTGTTCCAACAAACGACGAACCTATGGCCAGGCTGGTGGCAAGCCACGCACATGAGCACCATTTTGCTATGGGTGGGACTATTGAGCATTGGCTGGGCAGGTTTTGCTGGATTCTTTAACAATCATTTAGGCTTGCTGTGGAGTTACGCCGCCTTGGCGGAATGGGGCGCCATCCTCGTGCTGGTTAGCCGGGAAGGCTCGTTGACGATGGGATTGCTCTGGCTCTTCTTGAGTCGGGCGCTAGCACTGGTCGGCAGCAGCAGCCTGCTCGCTGTTGTAGCTCGACGAAAACGCGATCTTTCCATGATGGCAATAAGGGGCCTAACCAGGCACCTACCTTTGACCCTGGCAGCACTCTTCATTGCACTCCTAAGCCTTTTAGGCGCACCACTCACTTTAGGCTTCGGCCCCCATTGGATGGTCTACCAGACATTGCAACAACAACAATTAGCCTGGGGCATGCTTTTCCTCGTGACAACCTTTGGACTCTCCATCAGCGTGCTACGCGCCACAGCACAAAGCGTCGAGCCGCTACCTCTCGAAGCTAAAAGCCTGCTTCCCGAAAGCCGCTCCGAAAAGGTGCTTGCTTTGCTGGTCATGGGCGGAATTCTGGCCGGGTTTGTCTACACTAGCGCCTTCGCCCCCCTTTTGCGCTGGGCGTTAGCCGCGCTGCTATCAACCTAGCTGCTGATCTGGTGCCGGTAAGTCCCCTGCCAGACCAGATAGACGCGCTGAAGAGCAGTGAAGATCGTCAACGGTGCCATCAGCCAGAGCGCCCACTCTAAGCGGAGGAAAATGAGTGCCACTGTTAAAATGCCCATGCGCTCAAATCTGGTCAATAACCCTCCCTTGCAAGAGACACCTACGCTCTCAGCTTTAGCGCGAGCATAAGAAATGATCAACGAACCGGTAATCGTCAGGTAGGTGAGCAGAACCATTGTCTGATTACCTGCCTGCAAATAGTACCAGAGTACCGCGAGATAAATAACACTTTCAGCAAAGCGATCTAGTGTGGCATCCAGAAAAGCGCCAAAGCTGCTCACTTGGTTGCTCATACGGGCTAAAGTCCCGTCTACAGCATCTAACCAGGAAGTCGCGAGAAGCAGCAGCCCCGCCCATTCCAGCTTGCCAAGGCCGATGAGAAACGCCGTTACCAATGTAAAC
>WFQT01000468.1 GCA_015486895.1 Anaerolineae bacterium | reverse complement strand
TTGCCGGGAAATATCAACGAGACTAAAGAATTCACTGACCTGAAAAAGTCTTTCGCTGAATATCTCTATCGCCACAAGCGCTATCAAATCTGGCATAATCCTACGCTCAAGATATTCAGCGGGCCTGGAGAAAGCAAACGCGATTTCCGGGTACGGGTACAGCAAATCGCCCGGGAAGAGCGAGATGAAGCCGTGGACAAATTGGCGGAACAATACCAGCGAAAGATGGACCGCATGCAGGACCGCATTGCGAAGGAGCAGCGGGATGTGGCGGAATACCAGGCTAAAGCCAAGTCCTTGACAGCCGAGCAGTGGGCTTCCGCTGGCGAGACGGCACTGGGCTTCCTCTTAGGCCGACGATCCACCCGGGTGGCCACCAGCACGCTGCGCAAGCGACGCATGGCGTCGACGGCAAAAGCTGCCGCGGAGGAGTCTAAAGCGGAACTGGCCGGCTTACGAGAAGATTTGAAAGCGCTACAAGAAGAACTAAAAGGAAAAGCTCAGGCTATTACTAACCGCTGGGCGTCTATTGTCGATCAGATTGAGCCTTTTGAGATCGCGCCCCGGCGTCGGGATGTAGTCGTGCAAGAAGTAGCATTGGCGTGGTGCCCTTTCTGGGAAGTAACCTACGAGGGCCATGGCAGCGAAGAGAAGACAGAATTACTACCAGCTTTTTCCGCCTGACGGAATGATCGACCCTCGGAGATTTGCAAGTTGGGGGAGGCCGGGTAGGGGCTAACTATAAGGCCATAGAGCCCCAAATTTTGCGAAGCAACCCCTCAGGGGATATTGGCAGGTAAAAGCGGCATTACCCCGGGCTTATTGGGAAGATACGGAATTCTCACATTCAGAATTATTGGCCGTGCAAGGATAGAATAGGCGCTATTGTTTGTCTGTGCTATAATTATACCTGGTTTGCTACCGAAACTATCATGAGCATGAGGTGACAGAAAATGCATCAACGCCATTATTTGGTCATTGTCCTAGTGTTGCTGATCGGCGTATTGGCCGCGGGGTGCACAGCGGCGAGGAAGACGCCGATACCAACACCGACGCGCACGCCGCGTCCCACGTTTACACCGACACCGAAAAATGCCCCGCAGCCTGGCAACACTGTCCCGGTGGGGGCAACACAAGCGCCCACAGCTACACCGACGCCGGCCACACCTACAGCTACGCCGACGCCTACTGAAGCGCCGAAGCCTTATGCTGTTGTGGATGTGGGGAAACTCAATGTACGTGAAGGTCCCAATACTCTCTACCATACTTTAGGCAAAGTGACGGAGGGGCAACGCTTCGAGATCGTTGGCAAAAGCCCTGACAATGCCTGGTGGCAGATTAAGTATGAGGCGGGAACTTTCGGTTGGGTGTACGGCAAGCTGGTGCACGTAGAAGGTCCCAGCGGGAACGTTGCCATTGCCGAGAATATTCCTGCGCTGCCGCCGACGCCTACCCCGGCACCACCAACACCTACTCCTAAACCGGCTTTACCTTTCCGCATCGTTCGGCAACCGACTTCTGTGGGCAACTGCGCTACTGCTTTGATTCGGGGGCGTGTCATGGACCGTAACGGCAATGCGAAAGGTGGCTTGCAGGTCAAGTTGTATAACCAATGGGGTTATACCGTTTTCGTTAAGGAAGCCGGAGGGACTTTTGATCACTTTAACAACGATCCCACCGCTCCCAACGATATGCAAAAGTGGAATTACACGGTGTTCCTTTCCACCAAGAACGAGCCGGGCGATTATTACGCCGTGGTAGTACGTTCGCCACAAGACCAGAAACCGCTTTCGCCGGTGGCCGGGCCTTTCCATTTTGACAATATTTGCAACGCGGGCTGGTGGTTCATTGACTTCCAGGAAAACTGAGGTTGCCATCTCGGTAACATGATTAAGATAGCACAACACGCCCTTCCCGTAGAGGGGGGCGTGTTGTCTGTTATGGAGATCGTAGAGAGGGAAAGCGGTGCAAGAACACTGGTCCCGGCGGAAACAGCTCTTGATCTGGAGTATATTCCTGGCAATCGTGATCGCTCTTTTCTTGAGCGCGGCTATCGTTGGGGGTGCACTGGATCGTTACGCTTTTAGCTTAACCGGCGAAGAGAACCGTTTTGCGCAAGTCAAAGGGCTTTTTGATCTGTTAGGAGATCAATTCCAACCGCCGCTCCACTTGGGCGAAGATAAGCCGATTCCCCACGCAGATGTGAACCCATTCGGCGTTAATGTTTTCTTAGAGCAGGAAGTAGAGCCGGCTAAGCGGGAGCAGACGGTACGCCTGGCCAAGGAAGCCGGCTTTCACTGGTTGCGCCAGGAGTTTCCCTGGGAGGACATTGAGATCAACCGCAAAGGGGATTTCCTGGATTGCCGGAATCCCCCCTGTCGTTCTGCCTGGGAAAAGTACGATCAGATCGTTGCTTTGGCCGAGAAGTACAATATGGAGCTGATCGTGCGGCTGAGCAACCCGCCAGCGTGGAGTCGGGCCCGGGAGAATGATATCGGTTCCTATGCACCGCCGGATAACTTCGATGACTTCGGCGACTTCGTGGCCGCGGTTGTACGGCGCTACAAGGGGCGGGTACACTATTACCAGATATGGAACGAACCGAACATTTACCCGGAGTGGGGAGAGCAGCCGGTTGACCCGGAGGCGTACGTCCGGCTGTTGCGCATAGCTTACTTGCGGGCGAAAGCGGTGGACCCGAATGTGGTGATCGTCGCCGGGGCGCTGGCTGCCAATAGCGAGCTGGGCCCCCGCAACATGGCGGACACCGTGTTCTTGCAAAGGATGTACGATGCTGGTGCTGCGCCCTACTTTGACATCATGGCTATGCAAGGATATGGCCTCTGGTCCGGCCCCACCGACCGCCGCCTTAACCCAACCGTGGTCAATTTCAGCCGTCCCTTGCTGATTCGGGACATCATGGTACGCAATGGGGACGCCGGGAAACCGATCTGGATTAGCGAGATGAACTGGAATACGGCGCCGGCAGATGTGCCGGCGGTGTACGGTCGGACTACGCCGGAGCAGCAGGCTTACTATTTGCTGTTGGCTTATGACCGCATCCAGCGAGAATGGCCCTGGTTGGGCATGGCTGCCGTCTGGTATCTGCGTCGCCCCTCTGACCAATGGCTCCGAGAGCGGCGGCCGGAAGCATATTTTCAGTTGCTGACGCCGGACTTCGCCGAGACGCCTGCTTACCGGGCTTTACGGACTTACACCCTTCAGCCAACGCGGGTTTACCGCGGTTTCCATGATGAATCACACTGGGCGCTGAACTTTTCCGGCAACTGGCGTCGGGAAACGTCGGCGACGGCGAGTTTGGGACATTTCCGGGTCAGTGATACCCCCGGCGACACGCTCACGTTTGCCTTTTGGGGCTTCGGCATGGACCTGGTACTTTGCCAAGGGCCAACTATGGGGCGGGTCGCTATTAGCATCGATGGTAAAGCTAAGCGCGCCATTTCACTCCATGCAGAGACGCAGCAGTGCGATGTGCGCTTGCCGGTGGCCCGCAACTTACGGGAGGGAACACACCATTTCCGCCTAACGGTGCCCATCCCCGAGCAGCCCTCTGCCGGCAGCGTAGCCGTCGATGGCGTCACGGTTTACAGCCGTCGTCCCTGGCGCGGCCTGGATGGCAATGATTATGCCTTTTTAGCCGGCCTCCTCCTGATCTTCAGCTTTGGCCACTGGTGGAGAAAGCTATAGGTTGTGGTCAGCCGCCCCCGATCTTAACTAACCCCAATGCCAGGTTCTTTGCGCTGGGACTGCTTTCCCTTTGTGGCGCAAGGTGTTGTACAATGTGTTTGTGTCGAAAAGTCACCCCGGCTATCGAACAAAGAGACGTGAGGAGAATTGATGCACGAGACAGCTAAAAAGCAAGGCTCGCGGCGCTGGCTCTCTTTCATTCTGCTTTTGAGCGTGGCGCTTCGCTTCTATCACCTCTCGGCCCAGAGCTTCTGGGCGGACGAAGGAAATAGCCTGGTCATGGCCCACCGGAGCGTCGTTGCCATTTGGCAGAACGCCGCCCGCGACATTCATCCCCCGCTCTATTACTGGCTTCTCCATTTCTGGCAAAAACTATTTAGCGACAGCGAGTTCGCGTTGCGCTCTTTTTCGGTTGTCTTAGGTATTCTATTAGTCTGGGCTATCTATTTTCTCGGCAAACGGCTTTGGGGACGCACAACTGGTCTTATGGTTGCTTATTTAGCTGCTATCAACCCTTTTCTCATTTACTATGCCCAGGAAGTGCGCATGTACACGCTGTTAGCATTGGTCTCCGTGCTGGCAGCATTGGCACTTTTGCATCTCATCCTCTTGGAAAGCAATCGGCGCTTTAACCGGGGGGAATTGCAACCGCCGAACCAACGTCGTAGCGTGAAGTGGTGGTTGGGCTCGGTCGTGCGCACCGCCGAGGCCAGGGTTGGTCTACTCTACGCTTTCTGGCTGCTCGTTGGTCTTTACACCCACTACACTTTTCCTCTGATTATTGGTATTTTCTCGCTGGTCTACTTTATCTGGCTTTGGGAAACGCGACACACTCTGTCTGTGAGCAAACGGCTGGCACGTTGGGTCGGCTGGCATGCTTTAGCCTTTGCCTTTTACCTGCCGTGGCTTCCCATTGCCTGGCGGCAGGTGATCATCTGGCCTAATCCCGCCCAAGCTGTTTCCCTCAATGATGCTTTCCGCCAAACATTGACGTTGCTTTCTTTGGGGCCGGTAGCATCGCCGGTGCTGGTTGCTAAGAGTTTGTTATTCTGGGCGGTCCTGCTTTTCTTAGGGCTCTGGCCTTGGCGGCGGCGAGGTGGTGAGCAACAGGGTGCACTGCGGCCGGCTCACTGGCTAAGTTTGGGATTGCCATTGCTATGGGTAGCATTGCCGTTGTTGGTGATGGTGATTCTGCGATTGTTCCGCCCTTCTTACCAGAAATTCCTATTAGCGGTTGTGCCGCCGTATCTGGTGCTCATTGCGCGGGGGATAATTGCTCCCTGGCAACAAGTTTCTTCTCCGGCTAAACCACGGCCATTCTTCCAGGCAGTGACCTTTTTCTGGGCCGGCGCGGCGCTGTTAGCCGTGACCGTTTTCTCAGGTATGACTATTTACCGGTACAACACAGACCCGACCGTTACCCGGGATGACTATCGCGGCATTGCCCGGTTTATCGACTCGGTTGGTAAGCCGGGGGATGCCATTATCTTAGATGCGCCGGGACAGAGCGAAGTATTCAATTACTATTACCGGGGCGATTTGCCGGTCTATCTCTTGCCGGCGCACCGCCCTCCGGATCGAGCTGCCACCGAAACGGCTTTGCAAGAGATTGTCTCCAAGCATGGTCACATTTTTGTCCTTTACTGGGCTATGGATGAAAGCGACCCGCGGCGGATTGTGGAAAGCTGGCTGAGCAGCCATGCCTACAAGGCAACCGACCGCTGGCGTCACAATGTGCGTTTTGTAGTTTATGCTACCCCGTGGCTTGTGGACCATGAGCGTGTCCAGAAAGTCGACGCTCATTTCGGTTCAAGAATTAGCTTGGCGAGCTACGCGTTGGTAACGCCAAAAGTGACGTCCGGTGACGTGATTCAGCTTATCCTGAACTGGCAGGCGAAAAGCAAAGTGGATAAACGTTACAAAGTCTCGGTGC
>WFQT01000467.1 GCA_015486895.1 Anaerolineae bacterium | reverse complement strand
GCCTGTAGGTGGGTTGGTGGGTCTACCACCGGCTAAAGCCTCGATTCCGGTACGGCGGCGGGGTACGTCAAGGTTGCGCCCGCTGCCAAGAGGTTGCTCAACACCAGCCCCCTTTCAGGGGGCTTCTTGGCGACGTAGCACGGGGATTTGACCCCCGTGCGCTCGGGCGGAGAACGCTGTCGATTAGAAGTTCAACTTCTCGCAGAAGTTGAACTTCTTAAAAGGGGCCTGATTTTTTAGACGCTCTGCGCCTTTGCGCCTCTGGTGCGTCCACTATTTTCAAGGGAAGGATGCTCTGGAAGAGAAGCGTCCGAAGTTGCACGGAAGAGCGTTTGAGCGCGGCACGACTATGAACGCGCTGGTTGATGATGTGCCGATAGAATCAAAGCTGATCGTAGAGAGAGCATGCGGACAGATTCTCGGTGCGAAAACGTAAGGAACATGTGGCGTACTATATACGTCGTTTCGCTTGATTCGCCGATTTGTTGGTTCGGCCATCCTTGTGCTGGAGTTCTTTGCGTTCTGAATGTTCGTTTAGGTAGAAACAGATGCAAATTACAATTTTTCTAATCATTGTTTTGATAACTATGGTACTGCTTTTGACAGAGGCGCTCCGAACGGAAATCATCGGCCTGTTGGTGTTATTTTCGCTGGGCGCGACGGGATTGGTATCGTGGGAAGAGGCTTTTGCCGGATTTAGCAGTAATGCTGTCATGGCGATGTTTGGGCTTTTCATCATCGGCGGGGCGCTGAAACAGAGCGGTGTCGCCGGATGGATTGGCGACAAATTGGTGGGACTGGCTAAGGGGAACGAGTCGGCGTTGATTGCCATCGTGATGAGCACGGCAGCAGCGCTCTCCGCGATCATGGTCAACATTGGCACCGCGGCGGTGCTTCTGCCGGCGGTGATGAGCGCCAGCCGCAAGACGAAGATCTCTCCGTCACGGTTAATCCTGCCGTTGGGCATGGGCACTATTATAGGGGGCATGATCACGCTGATCGGTGCCACGCCCACTATTATCATGAACGAGTTTTTAGGTTCCGCGTCGCTGGAACAGTACAAGATTTTCGAGCAGGCGCCGCTAATCTTGCCCGCTGTGGTGATCGGCGTGATCATCATAGTCGTGCTCAAAAATGTGCTGTTGCCGGTCAAGGAGCTGGAATACGAAGATCTTATTGAGAAAAGCGGTTCGTTAATCCAGGCTTATAAGCTTGATCGCGTTCTTCATGAGGTGATTGTGAAGAACGACTCGCAGCTTGTTGAAAAGAGCCTGAGGGATTGCAATTTGCGATCTCAACACGGTATCTATGTATTGGGGATACGAAGGGACAGCGAATTCCTGCCGCCTCCGGGCGCCGATACGGTGTTAGGAGCAGGTGATCACTTGCTAATACGGTGCACCGGCGAGGCTTTAGAGGAAGCTAAGGAACCATGCGGGTTGGAACCGTTATCCGAAATCGAGAATTTTCCGCTGAACTTGCTCAGGGAAGGCTTCCAAATAGCAGAAATTACGCTGGCGCCCCGGTCATGGCTTCAGGGCAAGACGGTTGCCGAGGCAGATTTCTACAACCGCTATGGCCTGCGGATTTTCGCCATCGATCATAGGGGCCATCCGAAGCACTATCATCTGGCTGAACACAAGCTTGGCTTTGGCGATGCACTCCTGGTTCACGGTCGGCCGGATAAAATTGAGACGCTCGAAGAGGACATGAATTTCATTGTTTTGGAGAAGACTTGCGTCGCGAAATCGAACGCCATTACTTCCCCAACGAAGGCGATCATCACAGTTATAGTTACGATACTTTCGTTGGGTGCGGTGGCATTTCACCTACTTCCGCTGGGTGCTGCATCCGTCGGCGGAGCGACGCTTCTTCTGCTTCTCCGTGTGCTGACCATGGAAGAGGCGTACCGGTCGATGTCCTGGAAGGTGCTGATTTTCATCGGCGGCATGCTCCCGATGGGTGCCGCGATGGTACACAGCGGCACTTCGGAATTGGTCGGTCGGGCACTGGGCGGCCTTTTGGGTGGGCACAGCGTTTTCTGGCTTTACCTGCTCATTGCCGTAGTAGCGTCTCTCATTGGGCACCTGACATCCAACGTGACGGCGGCCGTGGTTACGATCCCTCTGGCAATTCAAACGGCAATCCAGTTGGGCGTTGATCCAGGGCCGGCGGCGCTGGTAGCGGCCATCGGTGCGTCGAACGTTTTCAGCTCGCCCACGTACCAGGTCAACGTCTTCCTGATGGGCCCTGGCGAGTACAAGCCGATGGATTTCATCAAGCGGGGTGCCGTGTTTACGGTGTTGGTGATCCTGGCGACAGCCATTGGGGCATATATTGGGCTGTGAATTTGACCACTTCAGTAGATATTCGTCCTAAAGGGTTTGACTTTGCCATTTGTAAGCGCCGATGTCAGGATGGGCACCTCGCCGGTGCTAGATTGTCACCCTATTGGTGTGGTAAAATTGGCCCCAGCGTTGTCTGCCAATGACAATATCGAGCCGATGGATAGGGCCGATGGCATGAACGGACTGAGAAAAGCAAGATGGCACCTTTGATCTGTATGGATGTGGGGCAAGATGCCATCTTGCCCTACTTGCCCTACTTATTGGGCGCAATTTGATTGATGTATGTCCAGGGCCAGTCTTGCTAATCGACAACCAGGACATCACCATACCGCCTAATAACTTTCTTCGCCATGTTTACAGCTCCTTTCTGCGTGATATTCTGTAAACATATATCAGGATGGGGCAATAGAGTTTGTGATGCTGCGTGTAATATGGGATAGGTAGCGCTGACTTTTTATGATCCGAGACATTAGCCTATAATGTTTCTACAGAGTGAAAGTATCTGGATGTCACTTTGCACAGCCCATAATCTCTATCACTGATTTTCTTTCCCCCAACATCGACTATACACGGCTATCACCTGTCACAGATATTGGCACAGAGGGGTAGATTGACTGATTTTCGACTTGGTAAAGGTGATATTTTGAACAGTGAATTACAGCATTATCGGTTAAGTTCAATGACGCTGATGTTGACTGTAGCAAAAGTATTGAAGCTTAAAGAGTTCAAACGTGCCACATTAGTGGCGGGCGAAAACGGCATAGACCGAGAAGTACGCTGGGCGCACATTGTTGATATGCCGGACATGGTTGATTGGTCGCGGCCCGGGGAATTGCTTTTTACTACAGCCTTTGGTCTGAGTGTAAAGAAAGAGGCCCAAGAGACCCTGATACCGGACCTGGATGAAATCGGTGTGGCGGGCATCGTCGTTTCTGTAGGTCGTTATTTCCATACTATTCCTGTGCATATGATTACCCAGGCCAACGAAATGAGCTTCCCCATCATCACACTCCCGTGGGATATACCTTTCTATGATGTTACCAGAGTGATCACGGAGAGAGTTATTAATGACAGATATGCTGTCTTGCAGGAATCCCTGGTAGTGCATAATCGCTTAATGGAAATCGTATTGAGGGGTACTGGCTTGGATGCTCTATCTGAAACATTAGCAGAATTGGTGCAGTGCTCTGTTTCCATAGAAGACACGTCTTTTCATTTAATTTCTTATGCGAATTGGGGGAAGATAGACGAAGCAAGATGGGAAAGCATTATTCATGGACAGACCCTGCCGATACATCGTGAAGAACTCAATAAATTGGGTATTTTTGATGCACTGCATCGTAAAGGACGGCCTGTGCGTGTTCCGCCCTTGCCCCAGATTGGGCTTCGCTATGAAAGGGTCGTGGCACCCATCGTGGCAGCAGGGGAACTGTTAGGGTACATATGGTTGATCCTTCACCACAGCCTATCTGACGAGTTTGGTATGGTGGCTTTGGAACGAGCGGCTACCGTGGCCGCGATTATTCTGATGCGGGAGCGAGCAGTATACGAAGCGCAGCAACGACTCAAAGGCGGTTTCTTTGAGCGTTTGCTGAATGCGCGCATCGGTGAAGAAGGCAACCTGAGAGAAGAGGCCAGGAAATTAGGTCTCGTGCTCAACGACTGGCAGCAGGTTATGATTGTTCACAGCAATGCACCAGAGGCATCCTTATTGGTCCTGCAAAAAATACTGCAGCAAGCACTGATGAACTTTTCCCGTAGCGGGGTAGTTTTGGAGTGGGACAAAAATATTATCCTTTTGGTGGCGGTCCAGAATACACCTGAAGGGACGGCCCTTGCCCACAAGCTTTGGCAGACTTTGAATAAGGAGGGGTATCGCACTTGCATCTCCCTGGGCAATGTCTATTCCGACATACGGATGCTTTCCAAGAGTTACCAGGAAGCAGAAGAGACGTTGACCCTTGCTTCCAATTTGCTACACAGGATTCCTGTGCTGGCATTTGATGACCTGGGCACGCTCCATTGGTTGCAACACTTACCACCGGAGGCCCTTGGAGAAAACAAATACTACCGGTCTGTGGAGAAATTGGCTGAGTATGACTCGAACCACGAGACTGAAATAATAGACACGTTAACGGTTTATCTGGACGTGGGAACCAACGCACTTCAGGCAGCTAAGCGCCTGAATATTCACCGGAATACGCTGCGTCAGCGTCTGGATAGAGCGTCGGAGCTCATGGAAATAGATCTGCACTCACCGAGGGATTTGTTTGAGATACATATTGCCCTGAAAGCGTTTGCCCTTCATACCTCCAAGGAACACAAAGGGAGTGTCTTACCGAACGAGTCACTGCCTGCCTCTCTACCGAAATAGTGCATCTTATCACAATGTGCAAACTGCACACATGCAGACCGCAAATTTATGTTCTATAATGCCATTGACAGAGCTAAATTCTCTCGTTATACTTACTTGTGTGGGTTCTAACGAATCTGCGGGGAGACTGATTCTTGAAAAGATCAGTAAGGAACAAAACAATTTCGGTAACAGCTCAGGGATAATAGAAATATCGATTGATAACCGCACTATATCTGCCACGCTATCCTTTGGCGGCCCCAAAAGTAGTTCATTAAAACGGATCTGGCAGCTGTAGGGGCGACTTTGAGTTGCTAAACGCGAAAACCAAATCAGGTGCGAATCTTGTTACTTTTCCCTCTGTTCCCTCGTAACGTTGCAGTAAGACTGTTTCTTTAGTATCCATTGATATTTCTGAGGAAACATTTTTATGGAGAGGAATAGTAGAGATCGCGATGGCATCGAGCTTAGAGCATGATATGGAGTGGGTGGTGGGACGCTTAAAACAGATACAAACAGTCTACCCACAGATATTGCAGGATGTGCAACAAGAGGGAAAGAATGCGAAATTGAGTTTCTATCTTGAGGATATCTCCATGGGTGCCTTGCGTTTCCTAAGAACAATAGGGGCGGATGCTTGGCAAGATGAGAGACAACTTCGCTATGTCCATCTTGCCTTGTCTTCTGTACTTCCACGAGACACTGGGGAACAGATGCTACAGAAATTTAACCGATTTTTAGGGAAAACTGCCTCAGGTGTGTGGGTGTTGGATGATGGTCTATCTACAGGGCAAGAAGAAGGAGGTGATTAGAAAAGGAAAGGTTCAGATCATGCGTAGAAGGGCAGTAAACAGAGAACTATAATCTAAGCGCTATCAGGAGGAGAAAAAATGAGATCTCGTAATTGGTTCGTCTTGATTGTTTTGTTGGTGTTGGCGGCTATGGTAGTGGCCGGTTGTGCCAAGCCAACTGCTGTTCCAACGAAAGCACCTGTTGCTCCAACGAAAGTACCTGCTGCCCCAACGAAAGTACCACCAAAACCGGAGAAAGTTGTTCGCATAGGTGGGTTGTACCCGCTTACCGGGAGCCTTGCAAAACTTGGCGCGGAAAACCGGAACGGTCTTCAACTGGCCATAGATGAAATTAACAAGGCTGGCGGCATCAAATCCATGGGCGGCGCTAAGATAGAGATAGTGTGGGGCGACTCTCAGGGTAAGCCTGACATAGGGATATCCGAGGTGGAGCGGTTGGTACAGCAGGAGAAGGTGCCGGTTATTGTTGGTGCTTATCAATCATCTGTGACTATACCGGCCACTCAAGCGGCAGAGAGACTAAAAACTCCTTTTGTCGTCTCCATGGCTGTGGCCGATAAGATCACCGAGCGTGGCTTTAAGTACACCTTCCGAGTATGTCCCAAGGCAGATGGGTATGCCAAGGATCAGGTTCAGTTTCTAAAAGATCTTAAGAAACTGGCCGGGATTGATGTCAAGCGTGTAGCCCTACTGCACGAAGATACAGACTGGGGAGAATCGACCGCTGTAGGCGAGAAGAAATACTTAAAGGAAGCCGGGATGGATATGGTGATTGAGGTTAAGTATCCGGCCAGTGCCCCTGACCTCACTACGCAGGTCGCCAAAGTAAAGGCAGCCAAGCCGGATGCTATATTGATGGTCACTTACTTGAACGACGCTGTCCTTATCACGCAAGCTCGTCAGGAATTAGGTATGACCAATATCCCACTTTTGGATGGTGCCGGTGGCACTGAGGACCCAGAATACCTTCACAGACTTGGGAAAACAGCAGAAGGTATTCTTGCCGAGACTGAGTACACGAAGTATGCCCCCGGGGCCAAGGAGCTGAATGACAGATACAAGGCAAAGTTTGGAACCGACATCACCGGGAATGGCGCTTATGCCTATCAGGCTGGCTACATTGTCGCTGACGCACTTGAACGTGCCGGAAAAGCTAATCCAGAGGCCTTGCGGGAAGCGTTGGCCAAGACCGATTTTCGGAAAGGGAAGAACATGATTGTCCTTCCGACCGATCACATCTACTTTGACAAAGATGGCCAGAATCCCAATGCGCCTCTCTTTGTGACGCAGGTGCAGAATGGCAATATGTTGCCTGTATGGCCTGCAGATTATGCGACTGCGAAGGTTAAACTCGGTAAATGATGAACTGTGTAGCAAGGGAAGGAACTTTCTTCCCTTGCTACTACCCAAACCGGACGGAGGAGAAAGGTGACAACAGCACTTTTCTTACAAGCCTTGGTTAGCGGTATCCTGATGGGCGGCGTATTGGCTTTAATTTCCATCGGGCTGACGTTGATATGGGGCGTTTTGAAAATCATCAATTTTGCCCATGGCGAGTTTTTGATGATAGGTATGTATTTGGTTTATTTTCTGGTAGCCAAGATGGGGTGGGATCCATACTTGACGCTAATCGTCTCGATCCCTGCTTTGTTCCTAATTGGAGTGGTGATATTTGAGCTAACCATACGTCCCATCCTCAAGTACCCTGCTATTAACCAGATTATGCTTACAGTTGGGCTGAGCTTAGTGCTGCAGAATTTGGCTCTGATATTTTTCAAGGCTGATGTTCTTTTTGCACAGACACGCTACAATACTGCGCTAACCATTGGTTCTGTAGTCGTTACAAGTGGGAAGCTTATAGCGTTTATTGGCTCTATACTGGCAACTTTTATCCTTTATTGGCTCCTGCAAAATACAGACACGGGGAGAGGAATTCGCGCTGCAGCTCAAGATGGCGATGCAGCGACACTTATGGGTATTGATGTATCCTGGGCGTATTTATTGGCATTTGGCATTGGCTCTGCTTGCCTGGGGGTTGCTGCATCTTTGATGATACCTTTCTATTATGTCTCGCCAACCGTTGGTGAGTTTTTTGGCTTGATTGCTTTTGTTATTGTCGTTTTGGGCGGCATGGGGAATTTCTTAGGCGCTCTGGCGGGTGGATTGATAATAGGTGTAACTGAGTCTGTAGGAGCGGCTGCGCTACCGGGATCTCTATCCCGTGTGTTGGTGTTTGCCGTTTTCGTTCTGATACTGCTTTATCGCCCACTGGGGTTGTTTGGAGGAAAGCAAAGATGAAAGCTGTGGATAGGCAGGTAACCTTTACCGTTGTGCTATTCGTCGTGCTGTTGTTTATCCCCACTTTTGCCAGCCAGTACATTATCAATATTGGCTTTATGGTGTTCCTTTATGCTTTCCTGGCTACGGCATGGAATATCCTCGGTGGATATGCTGGACAGCACTCTCTGGGCCATGGTCTGTTCTTAGGTATCGGTGCTTATGTCTCCACGTATCTGTTTGTCAGTGCCGGCATAACCCCGTGGCTTGGAATGTGGGTGGGTGCGGTTATTGCTGGTGTTACAGGATGGTTCATAGGCTATCTTTGCTTCCGATATGGTATTAAGGGGGCTTATTTTGCGCTGGTAACCATTGCCCTTGCAGAGGCCGCGGTGTATGTCGCCACGAATATACAAGCCATTGGCGGCGCAGGGGGCTTGGAGGTTCCATGGAAAGGTAACAACTTCTGGATTATGCAGTTTGGTAGCAGAACTGGGTATTATTACGTTGCGTTAGTGGCGGCTTTCCTGGGGGTACTCCTGACTCTCTGGATAGCCAGAAGCAGGTTTGGCTATTATCTTATCTCGGTGAGAGAGAACGAGGATGCAGCGGAAGCCCTCGGAGTTAATACCATGAAGGCCAAACTTATGGCGATTACCCTCAGTGCGTTCATGACCGCCATTGGCGGGACGCTCTACGCGCAGTATTTTACCTACATGAATCCTCGCTCGGTATTTGGTGAAGGTCCTTCTGTACAGATCCTCCTATTTGCTATCATTGGAGGGATTGGTACTGTCTGGGGACCTGCAGTGGGTGCACTCATCTTGGTGCCGATTGCCGAAATTACCCGCGCCGAACTTAGTGGAAGTTTTGCCGGAGCTAATTTACTCATATATGGTTTGATTTTAGTGCTGGTCATGCTGTTTATGCCCAAGGGAGTCCTAGGGATTTTAGGATCTCTTGGAAAAGGGAAAAAGAATTCGCCGGGGGAGATTGGTCATGAGCCTGTTGGAAGTAAATAGCCTGACTAAGTATTTCGGTGGCCTCGTAGCCGTACGTGACCTTAGCTTCCAGGTAGAGGAAGGGATGATCATAGGGCTTATCGGGCCCAATGGTGCCGGGAAGACGACGACTTTCAACATGATATCTGGCTTTATCCTCCCTTCCAGCGGCACTGTGAGGTTTAAAGGGGAAACGTTAAACGGTATGAAGCCCCATGAAGTATGTGCTTTCGGCCTGGCCCGAACTTTTCAGATAGTGCAACCATTTCCCGAGATAACGGCCCTGGAAAATGTGATGATAGGGGCTTTTGTCCATTACCATAATACCACGGATGCCCGGCGCAAAGCGGGGGAAATGTTGAAAAGGGTCGGGATGGCGCGCCGAGCGGATACTATGGCACGCGATCTGCCATTACTGGAGCTGAAGCGCCTGGAGATAGCAAAAGCATTGGCAACGGAACCCCAAATACTTCTTCTGGATGAGGTTGCTGCCGGGCTTAACGCTGTGGAAGTAGAAGAGGTGCTCGATCTTGTTAAAGATCTGAACAAGGACGGAATAACTTTTTTGCTAGTTGAACATGTTATGAAGGTTGTGATGAGTCTATCACATCGAATCGTCGTGCTGAATTTTGGTGAGAAGATCTCTGAAGGGACACCACAGAAAGTGAGCCATGATCCTCAGGTGCTAAAAGCTTATTTGGGGGAGGAGGTGCTCGTTGCTTGAGGTGAAGAACCTAACGGTGCGGTATGGAGCATTCCTGGCGCTTGCGGATGTGTCGCTGAAAGTAGAGGATGGGCAGATTGTGAGCATTGTCGGCGCCAATGGGGCTGGCAAAACGACCTTGATCAATACTATCTCTGGGCTTATCACGCCGGAATCTGGGGAGATATATCTGGATGGACAAAAGCTTACAGGGATGAAAGGGCACGAGATTGCCAGGATTGGGGTGGTACAAGTGCCGGAGAGGCGTAAACTCTTTCCGGAGATGACGGTCTATGAGAATTTGCTGGTAGCATCTATTCATCGCAGGGCGAAAAAGGAGCGCCAAAAGAATTTGGAGGAGGTGTTTTCGCTTTTCCCCGTGTTGAGAGAAAGACGTGATCAACTTGCCATAACGCTGTCTGGGGGAGAACAACAGATGTTGGCGATTGGTCGCGGAATTATGGCGCTTCCCAGAATCTTAATGTTAGATGAGCCTTCCCTGGGGCTGGCTCCTATTTTGGTGCAACAAATTTTCCAAATTGTTCAAGAATTGAGGAAGAGAGGCCTTACCATTTTATTGGTTGAACAGAACGTAAAGCATTCCCTTCGTATTGCAGATTATGCCTACGTTCTGGAAACCGGGAAGGCTGTTCTAGAGGGATTAGGTATGGATGTGCTGAATGATCCGCACACGGTAGAGGCGTATCTGGGAAGGTAGCCGTAGGGGCGAGGCACGTCTTGACCCGTACAGAGGATAAGTGAAAGCAAGTAGCAACGTTTTTATTTTAGCCGTAGAAAAACATGGAATTGCACAGAGTTGGGTCGAAAAGCAAAGGGAAAATCTGTGTTGATCCGTGCAATCTGCGGTAAAGATAGTTAGATCGAGCCTAGAACATCATTTTTGCCAGACTCCGGTAATATTATCAAGTTGGTTACGTTGTTTAATGAGGAGGTGTTTTGATGTCGCTCAGTGAAGAGATCATCGCCAGAGACAAAGATTTGGTCTCGCCGGCCATCTACAGGTACACAAACATCGTTTTTGACCGAGGAGAAGGGGTATACCTTTACGATGTAGAAGGCAAACGTTATTTAGACTTTGTAGCGGGCATAGCCACTATGAATGTGGGCCATTCCCATCCAAAAGTAGTGGCGGCGGTGCAGGAACAGGTCGCTAAGTTGATGCACGCAGCTTGCCATGTGGGCTACATGGAACCCTATGTGGAGCTATTGGAATATGTTCGCTCCTTTATGCCTGGTAAGTTGAAGCATGGTAAGGGAATACTTATGAATAGTGGCTCCGAGGCAGTGGAAACAGCCGTCAAGTTGGCACGTTTTGTGACCAATCGCCCGATGATCATTGCCTTTATGGGGGCATTCCATGGCCGGTCTATGGGGGCCCTTTCCATGACTGCAAGTTCCAGCGCCTACCGCGCTCACCTGTCTGGCCTGCTGGCCGGAGTGCAACACATCCCTTATCCGTATCCCTATCGGTGTGATTTCCCCGCCAGTTCCCCGGAAGAGTGTGGTCAGGCTTCGTTGCATTTGATTGAAAGAGCCCTCCAGACTGTTGTGCCGCCCGCCGATCTGGCGGCTATCCTCGTTGAGCCAATCGCCGGGGAAGGTGGCTACATCGTGCCGCCGGATAACTTCCTCAGTGGCTTGCGGGAAATATGTGACCGTACTGGCGCACTTCTCATAGCCGATGAGGTGCAGAGCGGACTCGGACGCGCTGGCAAATTCCTGGCGTCGGAATACTGGGACGTCGAACCTGATATCGTCGCTTTGGGGAAAGCTATCGGTGGTGGTTTGCCGCTGAGCGCTACTATCGCTCGCCGCGAGCTAATGGATGCCTGGCCTCCCGGCGCCCACGGCACTACCTTTGGCGGCAATCCGGTAGCATGCAAATCTGGGGTAACATCGCTGCGCATTACTATGGAAGAAGGGCTGATGGAACACGCCGTAGAGATGGGAGACTACCTGCAAAACCAGTTCTTAGAAGCGCAGAAGACACTGCCCATCATCGGCGAAGTGCGCGGCAAAGGGCTGATGCAGGCAGTGGAGTTGGTTAACGAAGATGGTTCTCCTGCAAGCGAGTTGATTAAGCCTATCATCAAAGAGATAGGTGATGATGGGGTGGTTATGACTAAATGTGGTTCCAGCTCTTTGCGGATAGCTCCGCCTCTTATTATTACTAAGGAACAGATGGCCGAGGGCATTGAGGTGATCTTGAAGGCACTCCAGAGGCATCAGTGGTGATGTGAAGCGGGGGATTGACACTGCTTGCCGAGATAGTTGGTTTCCTGGCCTACAATGTCCTTCTCCGGAGTGATAGACCCGTGTTGCGGGTAGAGGCCTGGCGTAGATTACAAGGAGTCTCAAATTGCAAAATAATGGGAAAGAACTTGTCCATCCTTACATTCCAAACTCTGTCCCCGAGATCCAGGGAGAGATGTTGGAAGCCATTGGTGTTGAGAGCATCGATGCGTTGTACGGACTGATCCCTGAAAAGCTCAAGTTCAAAGGATATCTCAAAATACCACAACCGTTTCTGGATGAGTACTCTTTAGATCGGCACATGCGGAATCTCTTATCCGAAGATGTTAGCTGTCAAGAGTACCTTTGTTTTCTCGGGGGTGGAGCCCATTTCCACTACGTGCCGGCAGTTTGCAATGTCATCAGTCAACGGGCAGAATTTTTGACAGCGTATGCTGGTGAACCATACGAAGATCACGGTCGTTTTCAGGCTTTGTTTGAGTATGCCAGCATGATCGCTGAATTGGTCGATATGGACGTGGTCAATGTGCCTACCTATGATGGTTCTCAGGCAGCGGCGACTTCGCTGCGCATGGCGTCAAGGATAACCGGGCGAGGAAAAGTCCTTGTGCCACGCATCATGAACCCCGATCGACTTTCCATTATCAGGAACTATTGTAAATCTGATATTGAGGTCGTCGTTGTGGAGTACGATCGAGAGACAGGCTTCCTTAACTTAGATGATCTGGACAGTAAACTGTCCTCGGATGTCGGGGCGGTCTATTTCGAGAATCCCACATACCTGGGAACCATTGAAGTACAAGGTGAGATGATTTCG
>WFQT01000466.1 GCA_015486895.1 Anaerolineae bacterium | reverse complement strand
TTTGCCTGTGGGATGAGCGTCTTTCCACCCAGGACGCAGCTCACAACTTGCAGTTTGCCGGCCGCAAGCGGCGCAAGCGCTCTTTGCAAATGATTGACGCTGAAGCCGCAGCGGTGATTCTGCGAGACTACTTGGATTACGGGCATTGGCCCGGGGATGGCGAAGACAATGACTAAAAAGCATAAAGGGAGCAAGCGGAAGCAAAAATCTATACCATTTAGCTTGGCGAAGTGGCTGCTAAGAGCCAGTGTCGCTTTAGTGACGGTAGGATTCCTGGCGTTGATGATTTTTGTCGTCAGTGACCAGTTGTCGGGGCAGGCAAAGGCGGTGACAGAGCTACCGAAGACATTGGTGCCGCGAAAGTCGCCGCTGAAGAATCTCAATATCGATACCTTAGAGACAACGCTGACCGGCTGGTATCTAAGCGCCCGGGCGGCTGACTTGGAGACGCGGCCATCCACGTCCAACGCCAAAGTGTCCTTCCAGATTCAACGGGGTGAAACGGCTCGGCAGGTCATCGAACGGTTGCACAACTTAGGTTTGGTCAAAGATACCCACCTTTTTGAGATGTATCTACGTTACTATGGGCTGAGCAGCAAAATCGAAGCCGGTAACTTCACCTTGCGCCGCAACATGACCATCCCGGAATTGGCACGAGCATTGCAAAAGGGCGAAGTGCAGCAAGTTAAGGTAACTGTCAAGGAAGGGTGGCGCATGGAAGAAATTGCCGAGATGCTGCAGAAAGATGCCAACATCGACAGCCAGGACTTCTTAGACCTCGCCAATAAACCACAACTATTGCCGCCAGGGGTGCGCACCCGCTACGTGTTTATCGGGGCATTGCCTGGCCAGGCGACGTTGGAAGGCTACCTCTTTCCGGAGACGTACAAAGTAGCGATAGGCTCTAATCCTTTGATTATCGTCGAGCGCATGTTAGCAGTTTTTAACGAACGGGTGACATCGCAGATCCGGACAGCGGCAGCCCAGCACCAGCGCTCACTTCATGATGTGGTGATCATCGCTTCTATTGTGGAGCGAGAGGCTCAGCGAGCTGATGAGCGGCCACTGATTGCCAGTGTCTACTGGAACCGGGTAGATGGCTTTTGCCCAGAGACGGGTGGATACCTGCAGGCTGACCCGACAGTACAGTATGCCAAAGGAAAGCCGGGGGAGTGGTGGTGGAAACCGCCTTCCATTGAAGCTTATGCCAGCGTACGCAGCCCGTATAACACTTATTTGCATCCTGGCCTGCCTCCCGGCCCAATATGCGATCCCGGCATTTCTTCCATCATTGCCGCAGCACAGCCGGCGGCCACGCAGTACTGTTTCTTCGTGGCCCGGGGGAATGGCAGCCACGTTTTCGCCGTGACATTGGCAGAACAACAAAAGAATATTCAACTCTATCAAGGGAAATAGGCATCATCTCAATGTTTAGAGGGGTCTTCCCTTGAGCCCCGAGTTTATTCAGAAGGGCAAGGCATGCCGCCAAATGTTCCCCTGCAGGGACAAATCAGATCAGCGTAGTGTGAAATTCTGTGTTTTTCTGTGGCTAAAGTAAAAACGCCAGACTCCAGTTGGGAAACCAGGTACAGGTATGAAAGATATGATAGAAAACAACCTCACGGAAGAACGCAAGCGTTGGCATAATGAAGTGTTAGCTCCATTACTGGAAAAAGCGCCGGAACGGCAAGAATCCTTCCAAACACCATCCGGCATCCCTGTTCCCCGGCTGCTGATGCCCCTGGAGGTGCCTGTTGACTACGCCGCTGACTTAGGTTTTCCCGGCCAATACCCTTTTACTCGTGGTGTGCAACCCACCATGTACCGGGGGCGCTTTTGGACGATGCGCCAGTATGCCGGCTACGCTACCGCCGAAGAATCTAACGCCCGTTATCGCTATTTATTGGAACAGGGACAGACTGGCCTTTCTGTGGCTTTTGACCTGCCGACACAATTGGGCTACGACTCCGATCACCCCTTAGCAGCGGGCGAAGTGGGGAAAGTCGGCGTGGCCATTTCTTCTTTGGCCGACATGGAAGTGCTGCTCCGGGGCATTCCTTTGGACAAAGTGAGCGTCTCTATGACCATCAATGCCCCAGCAGCGGTAATCTGGGCTATGGTCATCGCCGTGGCGGAGAAGCAAGGTGTGCCGGCAATAAAGCTGCGGGGCACGGTGCAAAACGACATCCTGAAGGAGTATGTTGCCCGAGGAACTTACATTTTTCCCCCGCAGCCTTCTTTGCGGCTGACAGTGGACATTTTCCGCTACGCTGCCGACAATATTCCCCATTGGAACATCATCAGCGTTAGTGGTTATCACATTCGAGAAGCTGGCAGCAATGCTGTGCAAGAGATTGCTTTCACCTTGAGCAACGCCATTGCTTATGTGCAAGCAGCGATTGACGCCGGCTTGGATGTCAATTGCTTTGGCAAACGCATCTCTTTCTTCTTCAACGCTCACAATAATTTCTTCGAGGAAATTGCCAAATATCGTGCTGCCCGCCGCATTTGGGCCCGGATCATGAAAGAACGATTTGGCGTCACAGAACCGCAGGCGATGAAATTACGCTTCCATACCCAGACCGCCGGCTCGACTTTGACCGCGCAGCAAGTCCAGAATAATGTGGTGCGGGTCACCTTGCAGGCGCTGGCGGCAGTATTGGGAGGAACACAGAGCCTCCATACTAACTCCATGGACGAAGCATTGGCATTGCCATCGGAGGAATCGGTGCAAGTGGCGCTGCGCACGCAACAAATCATCGCTTATGAGTCCGGCGTACCTGATACGGTCGATCCGTTGGCCGGCAGTTATTTCGTGGAAAGGCTGACAGATGAGATGGAGGCGCGGGCATTGGCCTACATCAAGCAAATTGACGCTATAGGGGGAGCGCTGCGGGCTATCGAAACCGGATTCATGCAAAGGGAAATCCAGGAGGCGGCTTACCGAGCACAGCAGGCAGTTGAAAGCGGCCGCCAGGTAATCGTGGGGGTGAATCGCTTTCGTAATGGGCAGGAACCTCCGCCGCCAGGCTTGCTGCGAGTAGACCCCTCGGCCCAGCAGCGACAAGTGGAACGGTTACGAGCTGTTAAAGCCCAACGGGACAAAAAGGCAGTGCGCCAAGCTTTGGCTGCCATCGAGATGGCGGCGAAAGAGGAAAATGCTTCCCTAATGCCGCATTTTTTGCGCGCTGTGCGAGTTTATGTCACGTTGGGGGAAATCCATGACGTGCTGCGCAAAGTGTTCGGAGAATATAGCCCACCAACCGGGATCTGAACCGAGGCGCTACAGTTGCCAGGTCGTGTTGCCGGTCGTAGTCCATTAGTTGTCACCTAAGCGGCACGGTCGGGCCGCACTTATACTTCGACGCCTAATTCCCGCAGCCGATCCAGGCCAGCGAAGACATTCGCAACACCGGAGATATTAGGCAGCCGGCCGGCAAGGGTCATTCGCCGCACTTCCTCTAATGAATAAAGGGCATAGTGGATTGCCTCAGTATCATCTAAATGCTGCCGGCCGTTATGCTTAGCGCCTAATGCCAAGTAAAGGTAACAGCGCGCCGGCCCACGATTTGAATTCAACACTGGCGCTGCGAGGAGATGCCATTCCTCGGCTACGAAGCCAGTCTCCTCTGCCAGCTCTCGGCGGACACATTGCAGCGGGTCTTCATCTGGCCGGTCTAAGTAGCCGGCGGGACAGCCCCAGACAACATCCTGCAAGCCATGCTTATACTGCGCCACCAAGGGCACTCGCTGGTCTGCCGTCAGCGCCAGCACGGAAGCGTATTCACGCCGTTCCTCCGTGATGTAGTCAGGAATAGTGATGCCATTAGGCAAAACCACCTCTTCCTCCCACACCTTGAGCCACGGTGATTTATCCACTAACAAACGGTGAGATTTCACTTGCCAGGGTTCCAACTCCAGGCTGGAATCACTGCAATGTTCTGACATTCTCTTTGCTCCTTTTCAAGCGAAAATCGCTTTATTATACGCATCTCACTCCCACAGGGCGAAAATTGCAAAGGGGTCATCATGGGCCTGCGGCCTGCCTGTGCGGGCACGCAGACAGGCACACCACAGCGGATGAAAACGCCCTCCATCCCCCAACCTTGGGGGGAGCAATACACCCCCAGGATTGGGGGGCGGGGGGCTGTTTTCAGAGAGGCGAAACAACCCAGGGAACGGGAACCGGCCAGGGGCTGCTGACGTCATCAAAAGCGTAACCGTAAAGAGTTACTAAACAATCCTTTTGGTGAAGAGGAGATCAACCATGAAGAAACGGGCCATCGTTATCGCTTTTGACGCTCTATTGCTCTTGGGATTGGCGTTGATCGGCAGCAGCGGCTTTGGAAAAACAGAAGCTCAGGTCGGTACAACGCCGACCGGCGTACAAGTCACCGTCTACAATAATGACATCGGTGTCGTGCAGGAAACACGCACTATTACCCTAACCAGCGTCGGCGTGAACACGCTGCAGCTCACTGACGTGCCCACCCAGATTGACCCGGAGACCGTCCGACTGGTAGCTACGCCGGACCCGGCTGCTTTAGTCCCATTGGAGCAGAACTACGAGTACGATTTAGCGAGCAGCGCTCGGCTACTACAAAAATATATTGGCCGGGAGATCCGCGTCGTCACCAAGGACGGCACAGCCTATTTGGGTACGCTCCTTGCTGCTGATGAGAACTTAGTCTTGCAAGGAGAGGACGGTAGCGTGGACGCCGTCAGCCGAAGCGAGATTAAGGCCATAAGCTTCCCTAAACTGCCGCAGGGTCTGACTACCAAGCCCAGTTTAGTCTGGTTGTTGAGTGCCGCAGCAAGCGGCCGGCAAACGGTTACGCTCTCTTATGTGACCCATGGCTTAGCTTGGAAGGCTAATTACGTGGCGCACCTGTCGCCAGACAATAGGAGCATGGACTTGGCCGGCTGGGTCGTGTTAGATAACCGCTCTGGTAAAACATTTCGGCGTGCCCATTTGAAGCTGGTGGCCGGCCAATTACACCAAGCCAAGCAGGTGGCTCGGACTCTTACAACCAGGACGAAAATGGTGGAAACGGCAGCGGCTCCGGCGCCGGTAACGGAGCGACAGTTCTCCGAGTACCATCTCTACGACGTCCCTCGCCCGGTGACCATCGCTTCGGCGCAGAGCAAGCAGGTTCAGTTTGTCACTGCTGCCAAAGTGCCAACGGAGAAACTGTACGTGCTGGATTTGTCTAACATTAGCCCGGTGCCTTATCGTCCAGCCACCGATCAGAGCTTCGGCATTTCCCAGAAAGGAAACGCCAATGTGTACATCCAGTTCAAGACTGGCGAGAAAAGCCATTTGGACTTGCCATTGCCCGCCGGGCGGGTACGGCTTTATCAGCAAGATCAAGACGGCGCACTGCTGTTAGTGGGCGAGGACAATATCCGCCATACCCCCATCAGTGAAACGGTGCGGTTGCAAATTGGCCAGGCGTTTGATGTTACCGGCGAACGCCAACAGACCAACTTCAACAAGCTGGGGCGCAAGAGCATGGAAGAGAGCTTCCGCATTAGCGTCCAGAATCATAAATCGGAAGCGGTCACCGTTCGCGTGGTGGAGCACTTGTATCGTTGGAACAACTGGACCATTACTGATTCTAACCCGGCTTACACGAAGTTGGATAGCCAGACTATTGTCTTCGAGCTACCACTCAAAGCCAACGGCGAAGGGACGGTTTCTTACACTGTGCTTTACCGCTGGTAAGGGAACGGTCATAGTGCCGCCGCCGGATCGATGGTAGGATGGGATAACATCCCGTTCCAAGGGGCGGCGCATTCCGACCACGCTGGCGTCGAGGGCAGGTCTAATTTCCTAAGGTGGACATGACGCTAAGAGGCAAAGCCGCAAAGATCTTATTTCTCCTTAGCGTCTCAGGTATCTTGGCACCGCCGAATCGGCGAAAACGTCCTTTTGCCAAGAGCTGTGTCTCTTATTCGCAAATTCGCTGATTGTTAGCGTTTTTTCTTTGCATCTTAGGCTCTTTGTGGCTCTGCGTTAAATTTTCGCCCAGTGTACGAGAATTCCACTTGTAAGGAGCTAAATGATCCTCCTTCGGGGCTTCTGGTTGGGAATGCGTTGCTCCTGCTTTGACAAGACAATTCTTTTGTGCTACACTTTTGCTGAAATCATGGGAGTGAGGAAAATGGCGTCGCTTCAACAATCCACTCGACAATGGCAAATGAGTACAACCTGCTTAGCAGATGGTCGCGGCGCGGCATTTTCCGGGCGTGGGTTCTATTTTACCTACTATTTTATCTTTACGCAGGTAAATCAGTCGCCCCACGCCGGGGTCGCAGCCTTTTAGCCGGTTGCGGTCAATCAAGTAGAAGCAACGAAGCGTGGAGCGAAAAGCCCACGCTTTTTTTGTTGTCCGCGAGCTTTCCGCCCCATGCGTAGGAAGTTGAAAGCGCAAAAGGAGGGAAGCCATGTTGTCAGTTGGTCTTTGGTACGCCCCGCCGGTGACTGTGCCGGTTTGGGCCCAGGTTAGTGGAAAAGGGGAAGGAACTATGGTCTGTCGAGGCGTACGGGGGGCTACCACCGTACAGGCAAACGATCGGCAAGATATCTTGCGAGAAACCAGGCGTCTGCTGGCGCTGATGGCCAAACTGAATGGAATTCAGCCAGAGGATGTCGCCAGCGTTATTTTCACCACTACACCCGACTTGAACGCGGAGTTTCCAGCCCTGGCTGCCCGGCAGTTGGGCTGGCATGACTCAGCGCTGCTCTGTGGACATGAGATGAACGTCCCCGGCAGCTTGCCCCGTTGTATCCGCATCCTGATCCATTGGAATACAGACAAACCAGCATCTGAGATCCAACACGTTTACCTGCGAGAAGCACAGAGCTTGCGACCGGACCGACAAGCCTTGCCGGAGATGGATTGGGAGGCATTGGAAGTATGGATTGAAGAACAGAGGACGCGAGGCACCTCATGACCCGCCCACCGGAACAAAAACCGTTGATAGTTGCCTTCCAAGGTGAGCGAGGGGCATACTCGGAGGAAGCAATTTATCAACACTTCGCCGATCAGGATGTTCAAGCGCTACCCCGGCGCACTTTCGAAGATATCTTCTCTAGTATAGAGAACGGAGAAGCGACTTTTGGTGCCCTGCCTGTGGAGAACTCCGTAGCCGGTTCCATCAACAAGGCGTATGATCTGTTGTTAGAGCACGACTTGCGGGTGTGGAGCGAAGTTTACGTGAGGGTTAGACACAACTTGCTGGTTGCTCCTAGTGCCACCCTGCAGGATATTCATGTGGTCAAGTCGCATCCGCAGGCATTGGCGCAGTGTGAAGGGTATATTAACCGCATTGGTGCCAAAGCAATCCCCACTTACGATACCGCCGGCAGTGCCAAACAGTTAAGCGAAGCGCCGGAACTAGGCGTGGCGGTCATTGCCAGCAAATTAGCGGCGCAAATCTACGGCCTGGAAGTGCTGGCAGAGGGGATTGAAGACCTTCAGTGGAATATAACTCGCTTTTTCA
>WFQT01000465.1 GCA_015486895.1 Anaerolineae bacterium | reverse complement strand
GTCCAGGCGCGAGAGTTGACCAGTTGGCTATCATAATCCGTCAGATGCATAAACGGTGCTACATTTTGGCCCAGGCCCACGGGATCGATGAAAGTAAAGCGCAGTTTAGCGGGGGGAACTGCTGCAAGGAGACGGAGAAGAAGATATTGGACGCCCCGTGCAGTATGCTTGCGTCCCTCCTGTGGTATTTTCAACAGCAAAGAGTGCTCTCCGGGGAAAGGAATCAGAGCAGGAAAAGTCAAATCATCACCATCTCCCATCCAAAATTCACCCAAACGCAACAAGTTAACGGCAGTTTGGGAAGGTAGATTCCAATTGAGCCAGGACTCATCCGTCCAAGGCAAACATTCAGGTTGTGTAAGGTGGGAGAAACGCTCCTTCCAGGCCTGCATTTGGGTGACAGCCTGCGCCTGAAGCGCGAGGCGATGATCAGCAGCGAGGTGCTCCCGGGCTTTGGAGCTCCAAAAGTTGGCTTCGGTAGCAGTCTGTGCCAGCGCCATTGCCCGCTGTTTCAACTCAGGCCACGAGCCTTCATACAAAGAGATCATCACCCCATGTCTGACGGCAAGCAGACGGCCGTCGGGAGAAAAAGCCACGCTGTACACCGCATACTTGTGTCCTTCGAAAGTGCGCACTTCCCGGCCACTGGCGACGTCCCACAGCTTCAACGTCTTATCCAAGCTGCCCGAGGCCAAGTAGCGGCCGTCGGGGGAAAAATCCACACTCACCACCCAGCCCTTGTGCCCTTCAAAGGTGCGTACTTCTATGCCGCTAGCGACGTCCCATAGCTTCACTGTCTTATCATCACTGCCCAAAGCCAGGAGACGGCCGTCGGGAGAAAAGGCCACGCACCGCACCAAGGCCTTATGCCCTTTGAGGGTATGGAGTAGGCGACCGGTTACAGCATCCCAGAGTTTTACTTTTTTGTCTGGCCCACACGAACCCAGCAAATTCCCCCGGGGAGAGAATGCCAGAGATGTGTATTTTGGTAGGCCAAGAAAAGCTGCTTTGTGCGCCTCCCAGGTGCGTATTGCTTTCCAGGTATATGGCAAGTCTTGCAAGTTGTGTACTTCGGCCACGGCCTGCAAGGTGCGCTTTACAGCTTGGGTGAATTCATAATATGGATCAGCATTTGGAGTGGCAGATATGTGTGCAGCGTTTGTCTGACCCCATCCTTCCTCGATGCCTTCACGTTTCAAAAACTCCTTTGCTTGAGCCATGGCTTGCTCCACCTGCTGCCACTGGGCATCGATCTCAGCTTCAGCTTGAGTGTACTGGGTGTCTATGCCAGAAAAAGTGCGCAACAATTTGCGCTGCTGTTGAATGATTTCCGGTTCGGGCATGATTTTTCTCCTCCATTCAGTCGATGGTCTTTTCCTGTATCGTCGCATCGTGGATGCGACTCAAGCACCCTCTCTACTTGTGTGTAGCCGGATCCCTGATCCAGCCATTCCGCACCACATCGCCGCAACACAGATACGATTCAAGCACCTCCTCTATTTGTGTGTAGCCGGATCCCTGATCCAGCCATTCCGCACCACATCGCCGCAACACAGATACGATTCAAGCACCCCCTCTATTTGTGTGTAGCCGGATCCGTGATCCAGCCATTCCGCACCACATCGCCGCAGCAGAGGTGCGATTCGAGCATCCCCTCCATTTGTGTGTAGCCGGATCCTTGTGTGTAGCCGGATCCGTGATCCGGCATCTTGAACCACAACTTATCTCATCAGCTCACGGGCATCACTCAGCGGGATCAGTGGCCGGCCTGCACCAAGGTAGAAGCGAGCGCTGGACCAAGGATACAGTTCCGGGCGTTCTGCTAATCGCCAATGCGGTTGCAAAGGATTATTGTGAATGTAATTCAACTTTTGCTCGAGAAACCATACTGAGAACACATTCTTGGCTTGATACTCCGCTTCCCAAACTGCATATCGCCGGCGTTTGCTCTGGCCGACCGCTTTTGCACAAAATGCCAAAGCTCCTTCATTTCCCTCACACTCGAAATATCGCAGAATCAGATTGGCAGTTGCTTTCTTGAATTCACGCACCACGTCCATGGGTGTGTATTTACCAAGACAGCGTAAAACGAGATGAATATGGTTGGGCATGATGACAAAGGCGTAAAGTTCGTACTGCCCCAAAATCCGCCCGGTATTCAAGCTGTCCACCAAAATCCGCTTTATCACATCGCTACGGAATATATGAGCGTGGCGGACCGCGCTGGTCGTAATGAAATATAGATGGTCAGAATCAACCTGGACTGGCCAGACAGCAGATGGCACGGTCTTCTCCCCTATCGCCGCATCACGGATGCGGCTGTAACGCCCTCTCTACTCGTATTTTGCCAGCTACTGGATCCAACAATACCTGCTCAGTGCCGCCGCATCGCAGGTGCGGCTCGAGCATTTTCTCTACTCGTGCTTAACCGGACCCGCGATTTGACCGGTATCTGTGTTTAGCCGAATCCATGATCCGGCGTACCCACACTATATCGTCGCACCACGGATGCGACTCAAACACCCCCTTTGTTCGTATTTAGCCAGATACTTGATCCGGCATGCTTGCTCCACACCTCCACATCACGGATGCGGCTCGAGCATTCTCTCTACTCGTGCTTAACCAGACCCGCGATTTGACCGGTATCTGTGTTTAGCCGAATCCATGATCCGGCGTACCCACACTATATCGTCGCACCACGGATGCGGCTATAGCACCCTCCACCCTCTTTATTCGCGTTTTGCCGGATCCGTGATCCGGCAATTCTGCACCACTTCGCCGCAGCACAGATGCGATTCGACATCCCCTCTATTTGTGTTTTACCGGATCCGAGATCCGAAGTTCTCACGCTGTATTGCCGCAGTACAGATGCCGATAGGCTATCATGGGCTATGCTATGTCGCGTCTTGGCTATGTTTGTTCCCTTTTCAAGGCCTCCCACACTCGCCGAACAAAAGCCGCAGCAATCCAAATGTCGGGCCGCTCCATAATTGTCTGAAAAGCAAGTTCTGCTTCTTTCAACTCAATGGTGTCCTGGCGATAAGCACTAACGATGATACCCACGGTTCCTTTGACACGAAGTCCAAGTTGTATGGCTTCTTCACGCGCGCGTTGATCGTCCACCAGCACCCAAGAAGGTGAGGCAACGAGCCCCAAATGTATGACTTGTTTTTCGCCGCGCCCCAAAGGCAAACTCTGCACGCGATCGAGGAGTTCTTGGTCGCTCAAAGAGACAACCGTGAGTTCTTCGCGCAAAATGGCCTGCTGGACCATGTACGCATCTGGATAACCCCTGGCAAGACCCTGCAACACAACTTCTTCGTGCACTGCCGAAGGAACAAGAACGGGATCGTAAAGACGAGGAAGAATCCATATCAACCCCAGCTTACTCAGCGCCAGTAATGGCCCCGCATCTACGACAACGCTCACGCCAGTTCCTCCTCCACCATTTTCTCGCTCCATTGTGGGCGGATCCCCCTGGATCGGGCTTCGCGGACCATCTCCTGGAGAGGAATGTCAGCCATTTCGGCGGCCCGGGCCAGAGACACAATACCTTCCTCATAGAAAGTCAATGCTTCCCTAATTTTCAACTGACGCAATCCAAGTTGAAGGATCTCGGGGAGCCTATCCTTGCGTTCCGCCAACGTATCAGCCAGATCGGCCGGAATTTCCACGACGATTTTTCCTTCCATTGCCTTACCTCCATCACTACATAAAGAACAAGTGCGACTAAAACCTATCATAAATCGAGGGCTAAGCTAATACAAAGGAGCATAAACCGGGTACTGATCAGGGCATCTCTACATTCCGCTGGGCCTTAGCCAGCATGTCCGCCAGCCGCGCCATCTCTTTCAGCGTGTTCCGCGTTTCCAGCTCTAACGGCTGCCAATGGCGCTTTTCGAAGTCCCGGCGCACAGGGTCATTCCAGAGAGCTTTAGCCTCTTCCCAACGCTGGCCCAGGAGTTTGAGGCTGGTTTCCAGTTGTGTCACAGGAAGGTGAGCATTAGACATGAACTTTCCTCCTGCTGTTTACTTGTCGGCCTCGATCACTCGGGCAGGAACATTCTGGATATTTAATTGGTTAGCCACCCACAACCGGTGGGCGCCGTTAATAACACGGTAAACATCCCCGCTTTTTTCCAAGCGAATGGCCGAATCGCCGTAAAACGCTTCGTAAACACGTTGATAACCGTGCTCGTAATCAACACCTAATCCCTGATCCAGATCGCGAAAGTAATCAACGTTGTGCCCTTCTTCAACCGCTGGCTGCACAACTTCCCGCAGCTTGTGGAAGCCCTGTTTCATTTCTTCGTAAGATATCTTGTGAAAATCTTCGGGGCCGCTGACATGTTCCATGTCGTCCATAATGACCTGAGAGACACGCACAAGCTGCACATCTGTTGTACCGGCATGTACATCTGAGACATCAGCTTGGTGTGACAAGGCCGCAAATGAGGCAGGCCCCTTAACTGGAGCGCTGTTCCAAGCCGCAAGCGGAGCCGTATCTGTATAAATCTGCAGAATGGCGACCTTCCGCGCCAATTGGCCGGTAGCCTTGGGCAGATCCTCGTTCAACAAGCCCGCCAGTCGTCGCGCCTCTTTCCGATATTCCTCTGCTGTCTGCTGCACCAGCCTGATCCATTCCCGCACCGCGCGTAGTTTGGCCTGAGCCTCGGCCAGATCACGTTTGGCTCTCAGCAACGCTTGCTCCTGGGCGCGGCAGTCGGGCGGATGATAGCGCCCCTCCTGGTCGCAATAGCCGGACGCCTGGCATCGCGCCAACGCCGACGCGGCCCGGCGGACGACTTCTTCACGCCGCTGCACCTCGCCCTTCCAACGCGCCTCCGCCTCGGCCAGGAATTCCAGCGTGCGGCGGGTTTCCTGTTCTATGACCCGCAACGCGTCCTGGGACTCCGTCCTAAAACGCACCAAGGCAGAACGCAAGTCTTCCAATACATGGATAGCGTGAACGTTTGCTCCCGTGTTCACCGTATTAGCGCTGATTCAGGTAATCGCGCAGACGTTTTGCCTTGCGTAGCAGGAAGGGAATTTGCTGATCAGAGCTACGGCGAAAATGCTGAAGCACGCGCATGGTCTGCTCAAATTCCCTTGCGAACTTTTGGTGTTCCTGGTCGCGCCAAGTGTCGCCCAAGCGGTTGAACTGAGCGTTCAGGCGAGACACGCTGTCCTGTAATTGGCTGTTGAACTGTTTCAATTCTCTCGCAAAGCGTTCCAGGTCCTCGGGAGAGGCAATCGCTTGTGGCATGGGCAGGCTCCTATGTAAAATGACATTTTACTTCTTATGAATGGATTGATAAGCAACCTTCACATTTCCCTTTCCATCAGTATACACAACAATTCGTTGCTGGTAAAAAAGTAAGTCGATTGAGATATGCTGCTCGCCGATACTCGGTAATAGAACGCGAAAGTCGCCCGGAGGCCAAAGCGTAGCCCAGCGGTGCCTTGTTGAGCGATAGCGTCCGAGCGATGTGGACATAAATGGCATTAACAAAAGCTGGGACAGGTAATTCATCGAGTTTGGGGACGATTTTTGCTAATTCGTTGAGTTTTCATGATCGGTCTCCAGTTAATGAGTTATCATTGCTTCATGTTGCACTCCAATCTGATGGTGCATCTGGTAATAGGCCGGGCATTCGGCCCCTGATTCAGCACCATCCTCTTGAATCGACCAGGAGCCGAATGTAATCTTTATGCAGATGAAGTAAAACCAAATTAGGCAGCGGCCGGTCCTTGATACTGGGCATCACCATACCCCAAAACGAGAAAACCAACACCATTCAGGAGAAATAGCAACACTATGCCAAAGACGGCATCCTTGCCAAAGGACTTGGCAATGTCGATAGAGACGGCAGCCCATACAACGATATTAACCAGGGGAATGAGCAAGAGCAAAATCCACCACCCAGGACGCCCTGCAATCTTGAAGAGCAAATATACATTGTAAATCGGAATTAGCGATCCCCACCCGGGTTGACCTGCCTTCTCAAATGTTTTCCAGATACCGACAATGGATACAATGACAAGAGCGATCACCACAAGCGTGAACAAGGTGCCGGAGAACACAGCAGCTACACCGCTTTCATCACCAAGTGAAGAGCATAAAATGATACTGCCAAGCGCTATTGCGTTCAACATGATTGAATTCCTTCCTTTCAATAAACGTCGAGAACGGAAAAAAGAATGTGTTGAAAAGAGATGACGTTACCACAGATACCAGAAACGTCATTTTCGGAGACGCCTCGAATCCACAATCCACAGCTTCAGCAAAATGGCTAAGGCGAGGACAATCTTGGTTATCCACCAGCCACATCGAAACCATGCGAGATGTTTGTGAATATAAAATACCTGCACACGAGATCAGCCAGCCACAGCGACTTCCACCAGTTCAACTTCGCGTCTTTGTCACCTTCCCTTCTTCATCCACTTCAAGGTACAGGCTCTCTGTACCTTTACACAACAATAAATAGAGAATTGCTGGGACAATAAGGAATAAAGCTAAGATAATTGCTACAACACAACTTGCTGCTTTGTCTTTGGTCAGTTGTGCTGTAGTGTCTGTTCTGCTAACAATGCGCCATCCCATCTTAGCGTATCCAGAAATCTCCTGATCCAAGCGTGCTTTTCGCTCTTCAAGTGGCAATACATCCATTTGCTATCTCCTTGATAAAACTTCAGTAGTGTAAAAATGGACTTCATGTTTTTGTCTCGCAGCACTTCTGGAAGAAAACAGTATCAATAGGCATGCCTCCTTATCCTCATCAACCTACTTCTTTCTTTTGCGGCGGCTTAAAAACATTGCCAAAAACAGTGGGCTCAACCCCAACGCCAAGTCACCGCCACATAGCTGCGTGAACCAATCTTTTGCCTGGCGCTCCATCTCACGTTGCAGTTGTCGCTCCAGATCGCGCAACATCCTGTCGGTTTCACGTTGGCCTTCTTGTTGCCATTTTTCCACCTGTCGTTGCACCAATTGCCGGATACGCTCTTCCTGGCTCTTCAAACGCTGCGGCACGGCAATGACCAGGACAGTAATCTCCGCGCCAAACGGCTCACCATCTCGCACCATCCGCAAATGCGTGGTCGCAAAAGTAAAATTGTTAGAAGCAAGACTAAGGTCCCAACCAGCCGTCGTTCCAGGAGCGGTAACATGAGATAGCGGATACACTGCAGCTACGTGCGAAACACCTCCCACGATCTTCAAGCCTATTTGCTGCGGTTTCCAGGTGGTCGTGCCGGTGTTTTGTACTTCGACGTGAACATGGGCGGTCTCTCCGACTGTCACAACTGCAAAGAATAGCGGCGAGGTGGGATCAGCAGCCCAGGCGGTCATTCCGTTAAACCCGATTCCGTGCCCTGGCTGTGCGGTCACAGCCAGGTACTGAGAGAGCTTGCGACTTTTCCCTTTCGTGATGATTTGGCCGGCATACGACAATTGTGTCGAACTGCCACCGTCGAATTTCATGGCGTCCCAAGCGTCAAGCTTGTTCCTCATGAAATCAGCGGTATCCAGCAATTTCGTTCTACGTTGGTCCACAACCAGGAACAGCCACTGATGGTTCTGAGAGAGACCAACAGCCGTCTGGTCCACACCGGACCGGCAAGATGCACCCGACGTGTTGCGACAACTACTGATGTCCTGTTCCTGAATCACCCCCTTCTTGATCAGCCATGGCCCTCCGCCGACGCCAGTGTAAACCCAATTAGGCTTGCCGCCGTTATCCTGACCTGGAGCGAACTGGCTGATCTCCGCCCGCAGCGGTGCACCGCGACTAACGGCCAGCCAGGGCCGGCGGACGGCGTTATTGTCTTGGTCACCGTTCGCCGGACCGTCCAGCCGGTCGCCATGTACCACGGTAAAACCTTCGGGGCCATGGGCGCGTTTAGGAGAGAAATAGTCGCTATTCACGATAGCCGCGGCCGTAGGAATACGATTGATGGCGTCTTGCAAGGACAACACGGGATAAAGATTGGAGTTATGACGATCGGCACAGCCTCCATTCACCGGCCCCCACTGGGGTATGTTAACGTCTTTACACTCCCCATACGAGCGGTCTTTGTTCACGCCTTTGGCGAGCACATATTCCAAACGGATGCCTGGGCTATTTAGATTGACCACAATGACGTGAATCGAGGCATCACCGATCGCGGCGCAATACGCCACGCCCTCAAACTGTTGTTGGTCGGGAACGCATTGCAAAGACTGCTGCCAGGGAGGCGGACTGGCAGCCGCAGCCGTGATGAGCCCGCCTCCCAATAGAATCACGAATCCCAATGTAAGAACCAAAAGAGCCTGCAAACAACGACGATTTTTCATGCCAATGCCTCTCTTGCCTTTACGACAGGTCGATTTCCAAACCACCCACCCAGCCGGCAACGACATTATACAACCAGGCATCAATAGCTCCGCCAATGCCCCCAAGAATGGCGTAGACGACGATGCCGAGAACATATAGAATGATGCCGCCAATCAACCCAGTCCCAAAGGCAGAACCGCCACCCTGGTTACCTAACATCGCGCCCAAAAGGCTGGCGCCAAACAAGCTGGGAAGGAATACAACGAAGAAACCAAGAACAGCGAAAACCAACGCAGTCAGCACCGCCCCCACTTTGAAAGCAGAACTTACACTGATATGACGAATTGTTTGCATGAGCTGCCTCCTATCATCAGGAAAAGTATGAATTACTCATCACGGTTCCGCGTCCATCCTTTGTTCTCCTCACCTCCTCGCTACAACCACCATCTCGCGCCTGACGTGTCTTCCTTTACACAGAAACAACGACCCGGCGTGGATCTCTCCTGGTTGGTAGAACAGCCATCCGCATGTCCACACTTCGCCGGGCGCCACCGGGCTTTTCAGCGTTCCACCAACCGCCACAACTGGTTCGGCCCGCCACCGTACTGCCACTGCTGCACATTGGCGCCGTTGTCCTGGCTGGCGCCGGCCACGTCCAGCACTTTGCCGCTGTGTTTGGCCGTGATACGATAATAGCCGCCAACTCGACTGAATTGCCATAACTGATTGTCGCCGCCGTGACATTGCCACTGGATCACATTGGCACCGTTGTCCGTCGAGCCGCCGGT
>WFQT01000464.1 GCA_015486895.1 Anaerolineae bacterium | reverse complement strand
TGTGGAAAGAGACATCGTCCACCGCCCGGACGAACTCTTTCTCTTTTCTCGAGAAAAGTGCTTCTATGAAATCTTGCTGCACCGGGAACCATTTCTTCAGGTGTTTGACTTCGATGAAGTGTTCAGCCATAGCTTGCCCCCCCCTGGTTTTCGTTTTCCTCTACGTGCAACCAACACGATGCCCAGTGGTTTGGCTTTACTTCCGTCCAGGGAGGTGCTTCTGTCCGGCAAAGTTTGATAGCGTAGGGACACCGAGGATGGAAACGGCATCCTGAGGGCGGATCGAGCAAGTCAGGTGGTTGCCCTTGCATGATCTTTAATTCCTCATCCAGGCGGATATTGGGCACCGACCTGAGAAGCGCCTGGGTGTAAGGATGAACTGGTTCAGCGAAAAGTGGTTCTATATCGGCCATCTCAACGATTTCCCCAGCGTACATTACAGCGACTCTATCCGCTAATTCGGATACGATGCCGATATTGTGTGTGATCAGGATCAGCGTCATGTTGTACCGCCGACGCAAGTCCTTAAGTAGATCGAGAAACTGAGCTTCTACCAACACATCTAACGAGGTAGTAGGTTCATCGGCAATGATCAGGTCGGCGTCAAGTGCCAGAGCTAAGCCGATCATCACCCGTTGCCGCATACCACCGCTGAGCTGATGCGGGAAATCATGCAAACGGTCCCGGGCAATGCCAAGCAGGTCAAAAAGCTCACCTGCTTTTTCTATTGCCTCTTGCCGGGAAATGCTCTTGTCATGTGCATGGATACTTTCTACGAAATGATCGTCGATCCGTTGCAAGGGGTCCAACGAGGTCATGGGATCTTGAAAAATCATGGAGATTCGAGCCCCGCGACGCGCCCTCATTTCCTTTTCGCTGAGTTGTATGAGGTCTTCGCCGTCAAAAATGATCTGGCCGCTAGAGATTTGGCCAGGGGTGCGTACCAATCGTAGCAGCGCCATGCCTAAAGTCGACTTGCCGCAGCCGGATTCACCGACGAGGCCTATCACTTCGCCACGGTGGATATCGAAGCTGACACCGTCGACTGCACGCACTACGCCGGCACGGGTGTAGTATTCTACGACCAAGTCACGTACTTTTAATAATGGTGGTTCGGTCTTCACCGTCTTTTTCTCGTCCAAAATGCCTCCGCGTGTTCAACAAGATAAGTCAAGGATTGATGTTATATTGGCTGTGACTGGCTTACGTCTCTCTTAGCCTCGGGTTGAGGATCTCGCCTAATCCCTCTCCCAGCAGGCTGAAGCCCAAAGCAACAATAGCTATCATCATGCCAGGGAAGGTAATGGGCCACCAGTAGCCACGAGGCAGGTAAGCCCGCCCTTTGTTTAGGTCAAAGCCCCAGTCCGGCGTTGGCGGTTGCAGCCCCAGCCCCAAGAAACTCAAGCCGGCTTCCGTCAAAATTGCGTCGGCAATGTTCAGAGAGAAGACCACAACGATAGAGGGGACTACGTTAGGGAAGATGTAATCCCGGATGATGGTGATTCCTTTGGCCCCAAGACTATGGGCGGCTTCCACGTAAAGTTCTTCTTTCGCCGAAAGCACCTGACCGCGGGTGATCCGGAAATAGGTGGGAATATACACCACCGAAATGGCCACGGCGATGTTCACAATGCCGGGACCCAACATGGCTGCCATGGCAATGGCTAAGATCAGGCCTGGGAAAGCGTAAATGCTATCCATGATCAGCGAAAGCACACGGTCTGTACTGCCGCCTAAATAGCCAGAAATAAGCCCTACCGGCACACCCACCGTGGCAGAGAAAAGTGCTGCCAGGATGGCAACTAACAGAATGCCACGTGCCCCCCAAATGATACGACTCCAGATGTCCCGTCCTAAATTATCGGTACCCATGAAAAATGTGGTGCCAAACGGATTTCCCACCACTTGTAGCTTACCTGCATACGGGGTTAAAGCACTCTCCGCTTCCTGTTGGTCCAGCAGCACTACCTGGACTTTCCCGGCGATTAAAGCGTCGAGCGCTTTTTCCACGCTGAGATAAGGGCGGAACTTCGCTTTTAGCGCCTCAGCTCGCACGGCGCCAGTGGAGTGGGCTTTGGC
>WFQT01000463.1 GCA_015486895.1 Anaerolineae bacterium | reverse complement strand
GTGGGCATCACCCTGCGCAAAGTGACGGCCAACTGGAACTGTCCCCTGTACTGGCCAGGCCGCAGCTCGACGAGTTACCAAACCCGCTGGATCTCTACCAAGCCGGGCTGGAGAAGCTGGACAGTCACCTCGCTGGTTGACCTATGGAAAGGGAAAGACTTCGGTACGTATCCTAACTACGGATTGGCGCTGCAGGGGCCGGAGTCGGGAGGTTCTAACTACTATTACTACCGCTATTTTGACTCGAAGAATGCCAAAGGGGGCCATCCCTACCTGTATGTGAGCTACCATTTGCCGCCCACCAACACGCCCACGCCGACGCGCACGCCAACGCCGACGCGCACCAGGACACTAACATCAACACCCACGTTTTCGCCAACTTGTACGGCGACACCCAAGAAAACAGAGACCCCTACCATCACGCCGACACCCACTGGGACAAGTACGCCTACGGCGACACCCACAACATCTTACTGCCCGTACGACTATTACGAGCCCAACGATCGTTTCGAGCAAGCTTCAACGCTTACGTCGGGAATGGTTGCCTCCGCTTACATCTGCCCCGACCGGGATTTCGACATGTTCCATTTTGTGGTGAGCAGCATCGCTGAGGTGGAGATCGCCCTGGACAATCCGCACGACTACCAATTGGCCCTCTTCGGGTCCGATCACACCGTGGTGGCTCGCGCCGGCGACGCCACCGCCCATAGCCGCCATCTGCATCTGCACTACACCGCCACCGCCACCGGGGACTATTGGATTCGCGTGGCCCCCGGTTCCGTGGGCGATGCCACCATTCCCTACTCCCTGCGCCTGGAACTGACCCCCATCACCTGTCTCGATGCCTACGCCGATGACGACACCTATGTCGATCAATCAAATCCTACCGCCAGGCACGGCGACGAGCGGCGCATGTTCGTTGGCCAGAACGAATTCGCCCAGCAGCAGCGCAGCCTGCTCCACTTTTACCTCTCTCCCCTCCCAGCCGCCCCTATCACCAGCGCCACGCTGTTGGCCCGGTTGCACGATGACACCTCAGACATCAAAACCGTCGATCTCTATCGTCTTAGCAGCGCCTGGAACGAAGACACGGTCACCTGGAACACCAAACCCTGGAGCGTAGACACCGGCGTCAGTGCGCAAGTGGGATGGATTGGAAGCGCCATTTACAGTTGGGATGTGCGCGATCTGGTGCAGAGCTGGCTGACCGGCGGCGTCGGTAACTTTGGTCTGGAGATGCGGCCCGGAGCCGATTTCGGGGTCGAAAGCCGCATTTTCCGCACCAAAGAATACAGCGACGCCTACGGTCCCCGCCTGCATGTCTGTTATCGCGAAACCGCGCCCGGCCTGGGCGGCTCCATCAGTGGCCGCGTGTTCGAAGATTTGGATAATGATCGTCAGTATGACCCTGGCGAACCCGGAATTGCTGGTGTGACCTTGCAGCTTATAAACGCCGCTGACGATAATTTTGGTTATCGCACCACCGATCATGAGGGGCGCTATGCGTTCGCCAGCCCCAGCCTGCCAGCGGGGTATTACGTTTTGGACGGTGACCGTAGCACTTGGACAGCCGACTATGACGGACACGTGCACGACGAATTTTATCTAAATCCTGGCCAGCATAAGGTGGGCGTCGATTTTCCTCTCCGTCCTCGTCCGACACCCACCCCTTTGCCGCCTATCACCATGGACCTGGTGCCCCAGCATGTCGAGTTCATCCAGGTGGTGCAAGGCGTGCCGTTAATTGCCCATAAAACGACCTTAGTGCGGGTTTATGTTGGCGTGACCGGCAGCACGGACGAAGTACACATGGTAAACGCTACTCTGGCCCGCAGCGGGCACCTGGCCGACACCATCGCTCCCATCGCCCTGGCCAACCTCCTACCCACCGCGGACCCACTTCATGACCCGGCCGTCATCTCCGACCTCAGCCGTACCATTAACTTCATCCTGCCCGACGACTGGACGCCGGCCGGACGCCCCAACTTCCACATCGTTGTCAATCCCGTGGGCGCCCACACCAAGACCGAATGTCCCGGCTGCAATGGTAACAATCAGATGCCCGTCGGCGCCCAGTTCAACCAGACCGAGACCCCCAAGATTCGCATGGTGCGCGTTTACAACGATGGTCATTGGCCCGTGGTGAGTCGCACCGAAAACATCCGCTGGCTGCTCAAAACCTATCCTTTGAACCATGTCGATGTATCCAGAGGAAGGATGGTCTCTCTATCGAACTTCAGCGACACCAGCGGCCCAGGTTGTGGTAATCCCTGGAATTGGATTCAAATCGAGCTGGGCTGGGAGTGGTTCTGGTCGTTTGACTGGGACAAAATCTATTATGGCATGGTACCCGAGGCTGTCGTGCCCACCCCCGGCACGGTTGGTTGTGCGGTCAGGAGTGGGACAACGGGGGCCGGTCGGGTCACGGCGGGTGACGAAGAGGGTCAACGCACCATGGCCCACGAAATCGGCCACGTGTTCGGACGCAAACACACACGTACGCCCTGTAACTGCGAAGCTGGCTGTGACAGCGACTATCCTCACCCCAACGGACTTTTGGGAACGGCCTACGGCGTCGATCTGGCCAATCCTATGGAGCCGGTTTACATCGACCCAACCACCACTTATGACATCATGGGCTATACCCCCCCCACCTGGATGTCCGACTACACCTACAACCATCTCTACAACGAACTGCTGCCTTCGGCTCAGGCCCAGCAATTGCTGGCCGCCCAGGCCGCCAATGTCAGCAATCAGGAATATCTCGTTGCGGCCGGCTTCATTAACGGTCTGACCATGTCTCTAGGCAGTCCCTTCTATCGCGTCAGCCTGCCTGTTGGCAGCAGCGACGAACCCGGCAGCGGTCTTTACAGCCTGGTTCTGGAAAACGCCCAGGGTGGCTCACTCTTCACCCGCCACTTCAATGTCAACTCCCCGGCTACCGACGATCCGGCGGTCGGCAACTTTATGGAAATCGTGCCCTGGCAGCAAGGCACGGCGCGGGTGGTGATTTCGCGAGGGCAAACCGGTCTCTACACGCAGACGGTCAGCGCCCATGCCCCCACCGTCACGCTGCTATCGCCTGACGGCGGCGAATCTTGGCCGCCCTATAGCCAGCAAACCATCAGCTGGCAGGGCAGTGACGCGGATGGTGACAGCTTGCACTATGTGCTGCAATACAGCCCCGGTAACGGTGCCACCTGGCAGGCCATCGCCACCGACCTCACCGAGACCAGCTACACGATAGACGTTAGCACCATCGCCGGCGGCGAGCAGGCACTCATCCGTGTGGTGGCCACCGACGGCGTCAACACCAGCCAGGACGAGAGCGATGCCACTTTCACGGTAGAGAACAAGCCGGCAGAAGTGGGTATCCTCTCACCTCGTGGTGGGATTTCTGTGCCGCCGGGCAGCCCCGTCCTTCTGGAAGGCTCGGCCACCGATCTGGAGGATGGGCCCATCACCGCGGCTGGCCAGTTCGCATGGCGATCCAACCAAGACGGGTACTTAGGCGCGGGCAGCCGGCTAGTTATCGATAGGCTCAGCTCCGGTTGGCACACTATCACCCTGCAGGTCAGCGACAGTGATCACGCCACTGCTGAAGCCAGCGTCGACCTCTTTATCGGCCAGCGCTTGTACATACCGGCGGTTCTGAGATAAGATAATAGTGTGGTGCGGCGCCAACGTTGGCGCCGCACAGGGCGTTCTCTGCCCGAGGAAGCAGGCTGCTTTAGCAAGCTTGAATTTACAAAACAGCAGATAAGCGCTGATTTTCGCTAATCCTTTCTGGTTTGTCTGCGGTCATCAGCGTGCAATCTGCGTAATCAACGTTCTGATTAAGCCAGGCTAATACTTTATCAGGGCAATGCTTGTGTTTTGGACAAGAAAATGAACCACCAAGAACACAAAGGCCAAAGCATATCAGCACAGTGTCAGATAATTCTGTTGTTTTCTTTCTTTGCGTCTTTGCGACTCCGCGTCAGCTTTTCGGTTTTGCTTAGGCCAGGTTGGGAAACCAGATGGAGAAACTTACCGGAGGCATCTCATCCGGTAGCATGAAAGTAGAAAGGAAGAGGAGAAAACCATGGCTGTGACTCAGAACCAACCCAACAATCCTTACGATATCTGCACCTGGCGGCCGGAGGAGCAATGCGAAGGCTGCCCTCTGCGCGGGCGGCTCAAATGCCGCTTTCGGAGCGGCGACCTGCTGCATTTCATGGCTCTGTTCATCGGCTTCGCCACCCCGGCCATCATCGGCTCGATCCGCGGCGGCTATGGCTGGTGGATGCTGGCCTGGTTCGCTTTCGACATGTTTTTCTTCAATGTATGGGAGAGCCGCATCCTCTGCAGCCATTGCCCTTACTATGCCGAAAAAGGGTCCACCCTGCACTGCATCGCCAACTACGGTTCCCTCAAGCTCTGGAAATACCACCCCGAACCGATGAGTCAGGCCGAGAAAACCCAACTCTGGATAGGTCTCGCCATCCTGAGCGGCTTCCCCTTTCCTTTTCTGCTGCTGGGCCGGCAATGGGCGCTGGCCTTCATCGCCTTGTGGGGGCTGGTTCTCTTCTTCTGGACGCTGAGCAAATACACCTGCACCCAATGCGTCAATTTCTCCTGCCCCCTGAACCGCACACCCAAAGCATTCAGGGACGAGTACCTGCGGCGCAATCCCACCATGCGCAAAGCGTGGGAGGCGAGCGGCTGGCGCCTGGAGGAACCGGCAAAGGAGGGATCGTGAAAACCCTGGCCTTTTCCCCGGCATTGTACAATCTAGCCGAAACCACCCGCGCCCTGGAGCTCGCCCGGGCCTGCCGCGAGCTGTTCGACATCCGCTTTGTCAGCTATGGCGGCCAGTTCGAGCACCTGATCGAGGAGGCCGGCTATCCCATCCACCGCCTGGAGCCCCAACTAACACCGGAGAAGATCGACTATCTCTACAAAGTCGACCAGGCCCAGAAGCTGGGGTATTACTTTTCGCTGGCGGAAGTGCGGGAGCAGGTGCGGAACGAAATTGCGCTGTTCCGGGAAATAAAGCCCGCGGCTGTGATCACCGGCTTCAACTTTAGCAATGACGTTTCCTGTCGTGTTGCCGGCGTGCCCCTGGTGTGGGTCACCCAATCCACCTGGCTGATGCGCACTCTGTACAAAGCCGGCCTGGCTACCTACCCGGACATGCTGGACCTGCCGCTGCTGCGTCGGCTGCCAGAACGTACCCTGACCTGGCTGACACTGAAGGGCATGGCCCTGTTCAACATGATGACCCGCCCCTACGACCGTGTCGCCCGCGAGTACGGCCTGGCCCCGTTCAAGGACATGGAACGGCTGTGGGAAGGCGACTACAACCTGCTGGCCGAGCCGGAGGGATTCTGTCCGCTGGACCTGCCGCAGAGCTATCACTACATCGGCCCCCTCATCGGCCGCCTGGATGCTCCCATCCCCGAGGAGGTACTGGCCCTACCCCACGACCGGCCCATTGTCTATTTTGCCATGGGCAGTTCGGGCCAGCCGGAAGTGATCGCTCGCATCATCGAAGGCTTTGCCGGCCAACCCTACCGCGTCATCGCCCCGGTGCAGGCGCACCTGGACAAGGTGCCCGGCGTGCGGGTGCCCGATAATGTGCTGGTCACCGGCTGGCTGCCCGCGCACAAAGTCAATCCCCTGGCCGACGTGTCGGTCATCCACGGCGTCATCGGCACGCTGATGACCGCGTGCCTGGCCGGAACGCCCATCGTGGGTGTAGCCATGCAGCCGGAGCAGGAGATCAACGTGGATTGCCTGGTGCGCAAAGGCTTTGCCATCCGCATCCGCAAGACGCGGTTCACGCCGGCGCGGCTGGCCGCGGCCATCAACCGCCTCCTGGCCGACGAGGAGGCGCAACGCAAGGCGCGGGCGTTCCAGCAAGTGGTGCAGGCCTGGGACGATCCGGCCATTGCCCGGCAG
>WFQT01000462.1 GCA_015486895.1 Anaerolineae bacterium | reverse complement strand
GTGTCAATCGTGATTGCCCACTCTCTTCCCCTTCCATGTGTAGAGGCAAGCCAACCACCACGCCGACTACTCTCTCCCTGTCAACAAACCCGGCAATGCGCTGAATGTCATCGCTGTGTGACTGGTGGCGAATCACTGCTAAGGCTGTGGTCACTAACCCCAATTCATCAGCTACTGCGACGCCAATGCGTTTTTCACCCACGTCCAGACTTAACAACCGTCCCGGGGGGCAGCGTTTTTGCAACATCACTCTTCGTTCCCCAGGTCCACTGTGACGCGAATGCGCCCGATCTGATTCGGCAGGTATTCGCCGCCTCCCGGTTGCAGCCAGCCGGGCAACGTCCGCAGCCACGCTGGTCCTAACAATATCCGTGGTGGCATGCTAAGAGCCCAATTCTCCTGCAAGATCGCCCGGGCGGCAGTGACTGTTTTCCCCACAACCTGCTGCTGCACCAAGTGCGGGTCTGGGCCGACCACCATGATGCCACTTAACCGCATGGTGAAATAGACGGTGTTGCTCTCCGCGTCAAAAGCGCTAACACCTCCCATTTCGTATTTCAGGTGGGGACGAAACAACCGGGCCGCCGGGGGCAATTGTGCTGTCAGCTTCTGGTAGGCAACCTGTTGAGCAGCTTTTGTGTTCACCGCTATGCCCCGCACTAACATGCGCATCTTCACCTCCAGGGCGTTCGCTTCTTCGCCGCGGAAGTGATTGTAGGATTCTGCCATGACGTAAGTGCGCACCGTTTCCAGCGGAATATACTCGCCTTGGCGCTGCTTTTGCACGAACTGCCGGAACGCTTCTTGTCCTAAACGATGCACAATTAACTCGTGAGCTTTATCTTTATCTTCATCGGTGACCACGCTCACTTTCTTCCAGCCGCCCCCTGTTGTTGGCTGGTCATTGATTACCTGGACTTGCAAAGCCAACAAGGTATCTAAGCGGGTGATGGTAAAAGCAGGCACATTGCCCACTGGCCCTTTGTTATCAGCCTCAATGGGCACTCGCACTTTCGCCCCCAGCGTTGGCGGCAGTACAGTATCCTCAGTGGTGTGAAAATACACCGCTTGCCCGGTACCAGTACTCATTTCCGTTCCTGCTGGAATCGGCACTTCGTTGATGAGCTTGTTGCTGAAGATGGCAACCCCTTTGGCTTTGCCACTGGGCACCCAGCGTTTACCTGTGGTGGGCACTGTCATTGTCTTTGAGACCATCACTTCCAGGAACCGTGCTGGAATAGCGCCCTCGATGCTGTTGACAGTATCAACGGATGGGCTAGCATGCAAATCAACCCGAGCGCTCACGGGCTGGTGCGCTGCGACCAAATAGACGTCAGCGGAAGGCAGCCAGTGCGCGTAGCCATACCACAGGAGCGGCATGGCAATCAGTAACAAGACGCTCGGCAACAACCAGCTCAAGCGGCTGAGCAACCTGCTGCTACGGAGCAGCAATGCAGAGGATTTTTGCCAACGAGAGCGAAGTCCTCGTACCGAGCTCAATCGGCGCTGTGCCCATCTTTTGACCCTTGTCGTGGGCAAGATCGCTTTTGCTACAGGGATGGGACGCTGTGGCAAGGCGGGTGGACGTGTAGCCAGCCAAGGAACGCTTTTGGCCAGGTCACAATTGAGAAACACCCGCACGCCGCTATGCTTGGCTGCCTGATGGACCCCATTTTGGCTGCTGACCAAGGCAACTACTTTGTGCACATCATCGGCTGCTCGGCGCAAACCACGGACCCGCAGCGGGTCGGTCAACAGGGGGTAACCTCCCGGCAACTCTAAGATAACATAGGGCGCAGGCGAGCGAACCAGCCGAGCCATGAGGCTCGCAAAACTTTCGCCTGCTGCAATTTTTATGCAATCAATATTCAATAGCTTCCCTTCTCGGTCCAGTCGTCTTAGTCTGGTTGGCTATTTATTTTTTTTCTTTGCGGCTCTGCGTTTCAAGATTTCTCGCCACGCTGTCGCTCCTCTCCCAACCCGGTTAGGACACACTCACTTCAATAGCCGGTTTATGCTATTCTTGTAGAAGAAAGAGCCTCATTGGCATCGTCCACGGAAAATTCCGCCGGGTCAAATTCTTCGCCGATCCACTCTAACATCGTTTCGTGCTCAGGGTGATCAGGATTGCTGATTGCTTCCAAGAACTCAGCATAACCCCAAACACCGCCGCAATCCTCCGGGGGACAAGCTCTACGCCCACCGATGCAACGGGGATAAGCCATGCTTGGCTCCGGCTGCAAGATGTTTTCCACCAAAATCTGGTGTTCCCAGTCATCGCCGAAATCGTACGTGTAGTTAAATTTCATTTTATCGCGGGTGATGACCTGCTTTAGCGATACTTTCCCGGCATCTTCTACTTCATCCCAATCGGTGGGTTTTCCATACTCAACTCCGTTAATGTCAAAAGCGTAAAGGTGGTAATCGTACCATCCCATAACAGCCTGAATGACCGAATGCAAATCTTGCAGAGTCATGAAATCAGGCACGATCACCCGTCGCCAAATGGGCGGACGGATTCCCTTCAACGTGATTTTCAGTTGATAGACAGTACTGCTTCCCTTTTTCTGTTTGGACGCCATGGTTATTCCTCCTTTAACTGCCTATTGCATTTTATTCTGCTTTTGCCTGAGCAGCTACACTGATTCTGACAGGGCCTGTTTTACTCCCATTCAATCGTTCCGGGTGGTTTGCTGGTCACGTCATATACCACCCGGTTGACGCCGGGTACCTCGTTGACGATGCGACGGCTCACCCGGGATAGCAAATCATCCGGCAAACGAGCCCAATCGGCAGTCATGAAGTCCTCGCTGGTCACTGCCCGCAACGCCACCACTTCGGAGTAAGTGCGGGCGTCCCCCATGACGCCGACGCTGTGCACTGGCAGCAAGACAGCAAAGGCCTGAGCTGTCGCCCGGTATAGCCCCGCGGCGGTGAGTTCTTCCAGGAAGATAGCGTCCGCCAGGCGTAATTTTTCCAGCCGCTCCGGGGTAATCTCTCCCAAACAGCGAATGGCTAAACCGGGGCCGGGGAAAGGATGGCGCCAGACGATTTCCGGCGGCAAGCCCAATACTTCACCCACTTTGCGTACTTCGTCTTTGAAGAGGTAGCGTAGTGGCTCAATGAGGCTAAAATTGAGCTTCTCTGGCAGACCACCGACATTGTGGTGTGTCTTAATCGTGTGTGCGGCGGATTTATTGCCACCAGCGCTCTCGATGACATCCGGATAAAGGGTGCCTTGCACCAAGAAGTGTACTGGCCGTTTACTGCGGGTAGCGATCTCTGCTGCGGCAGCGTCAAAAACGTTGATGAAACGGTGGCCGATGCGGCGCCGCTTCTCTTCCGGGTCGGTGATGCCGGCCAAATCAGTCAAGAAGAGATCGGAAGCCTCCACCGTCTGCAACCGCATCCCCTGGATGTGGCCGAATGTCTCTACCACCTGTGCTGCTTCTCCCAAGCGGAGCAAGCCATGATCAACGAAAACGGCGGTCAGTTGATCGCCCACAGCTTCATGTACCAGCCGGGCGGCCACGGCAGAATCGACGCCGCCGCTGAGGCCACAAATCACACCCGCCTCACCCACTTGCTGTCGGATGGCGTCCACAGTTTCCTGGATGAACTGTCCGGTCGTCCAGTCGCTGCGACAACCGGACACGTCATAGAGAAACCGTTTGATAATCTCGCTGCCTAATGGGGTATGTACCACCTCCGGGTGAAATTGTAGGCCGTAAAGGCGACGCCCCGGGTCACCTATGGCCGCGTAAGGCGAATTGTCCGTTGCTGCCAAGGCGAGAAAGCCGGGGGGCAGTCGATCAATACGATCGCCATGGCTCATCCAGACCCGCGTAGTGGCCGGAAGCCCCTTCCAGAGGGGAATATCATTCTGCAAAAGTTGCAACTGGGCCGGGCCGTACTCCTGTTCTGCTGCCGCGGCTACTTTGCCTCCCAATTGATGGGTGATGAGTTGCATCCCATAGCAGATGCCTAGGATGGGAATGCCGGCTTGCAGGACCTCCGATGGCAGTGTTGGAGCGCCGGGGTCGTAAACACTATTCGGCCCACCGGAGAGGATGATCGCTTTGGGCTGCCTGGCCAGTAGACTATCAGCCTCTTGCCAGGGAAGGATCTCGCTGTAGACGTTGGCTTCGCGTACTCGCCGGGCAATCAGTCGGCTGTACTGAGAGCCGAAATCGACAATGATCACCAGGTCATGCTGTGCGGCAAGGTGAGAGCCCATTGACAACCTTACTCTCCAGGAAGGATAGCTACTGCCTCGATTTCCACCAGCGCTCCGGCTGGCAGGGCAGCCGCCTGTACAGTAGAACGAGCCGGTGGCGCTGCGGCGAATGCCTGGCCGTAAATACGATTCACGGTGCCAAAAGCGGCTAAATCTGCTAAAAAGATGGTCGTCTTCACAACCTGGGATAGGTCAGAACCGGCCTGCTGCAAGACGGCTTGCAAGTTGGCGAGAACTTGCCGGGTCTGGCTCTCGATGTCCGGTTGCATTTCCCCCGTCGTTGGGTTCAGGCCGATTTGGCCGGCAGTGAAGATTAATTGACCGGCCCGAATGGCTTGCGAGTACGGCCCGATGGCCGCCGGGGCTGCGGTTGTCGCAATGACTTCTCGTTTCATGATAGATGATCTCCCCTGAAAATAGCATTCAACGCTATAATCTGATGTCAGGACATAGCGTTTTTTGCTCATGGATAACACGGAAAACACGGATTGGCTATAAGCTCTTAAACAATGGCGCCGGACGTCCCCATGTCGCGCATTACGTACTACGTATTATATGTGGAGATCAGCGTCATCTGCGTTCCATTGGAACCCGGCTGAGCAGTTACTCGTGTTCTATTTCTTCCCGGTTGCTCCATTGCTAAGCAATACCTGCCAGCGACTTCACTGCTCGCTGTTCGCTGCCCGCTGCCACAGACGCAATGCCGGTCTGCCGGGTAGGCCGCCGAGATGCGTCCGATAGTGTTGTAATCGTTCTTTGGCCGTTTGCTCGCTCCCGAAAAGGGTTGTTAACAAGATGGGATAGGCTTGTAGGGCTGCTAATTGTGCTTGCCATGCTTCGTCCGGCGGATGCAGTAGGCGTGCCTGCCATTGGGTAGGCGTGCGCAGGGCGTTGGCTATAGCATTTTCCTCTTCGGCAAAGGGGAAGTCTTCGTAGAAGTAGAGTGGATAACCAAGGGATGCCATTTTCTCCGCCACGGCCCGGGTCAGCTTGTAATCGACGTGACCACCAGCGGCCAAAGGAGCATAGAGTATATCTCGACCTGGCTGCAAAACTGTGTTCATGCTGGTGGCGATATCGCCCACGATGGCTAGTTCACTGGGAAGCACTTCGCCGTACAGTTTTTCCTGTGTGGGGTAAGCCCAATCGCCCCCCGGCCGCTTTCGGAATAGCGCTGGCCAGTAGCTGGCGCCGCGGAAAGGTGCGTCGAGTTGTCGCAGGGCTGCAACCTCTTCCTGCAGCCGTGCTGAATACGGTTTGTCTCCGCCTAAAGCCGTGTACATGCTGGCGAAAGAGGAATACGCCGGCAAATCCGGCACGCCGGCGAAAAGAGTCAGCACCAGTACGGCCTCTCCCCGCAGGTGCTGCCAGGCGATCTGGTCACCGCAAGAGAGTACGGCATCTCCGAAATGAGCTGCAATGTAAACGTGTTGTCTGGCTACCACGACATCCTCCTCGGGCGAGTGCTATCTGTCTGCCGGCTAACGGCTGCATGGCCGCGGGTATTTCACTGCCACAGGTACACCACCCTCTACAAAAAGACTCACTCTAACCGTCTGTTCTGTGACCTGTGGAAGTATAGCACGTGAATGGGAAAGAGAAAAGAAGCGCATCGTATTAGTCAGTCGGATTTGTCGGTAATCTTCCTATTGGGCGTTGCTGGAGGCCCGGCAGTTGGAAACTGCGGGCAACACCTGCGAAGTCGCCCTCCGGCGACTGGATTTAGCCTGCGAAGGCAGGCTTTGCAGACGTTGCAGCGACTTCCAGTCGCCGGGTAGCAGGGACAACACTTAACAGGGAAACTATCGATTTGTCGCTGCCTGCCTTCACCTTGACCTCTCCTCGCAAGAAATAGGACGCAGATAAACGCTGATCTTATTTTCATCTGCTGTGGTGTGCCGTAGGCCCATGATCTTTTTCATGGAGTTTGGGGAGAAGATCAGACTGAGAATCAGTGTAATCTGTGCAATCTGTGGTTGAAATTGCCTTGCTGAATCGCTAAATGGGTTTTTGCCAGACTCCAGCTACGAAGATCCCGGAATTCTCCGCAAATGTCTCCTCCCTTACTTCTTTCCCCGGAAAGACATTATTGCTATAATAATGGTATTGTGCCGGCCAGACACCAATGGCGATAATTCTCATGGCAGGTCGGCGTCGAGGCCATTTCCCGGCCCGGACATCGCAAACATTTAAGGGGAACTATATACTATGAGGAAGCGATGGCTTGACGACCTGTTACTGGCGGCTCTGTTGCTTGTGGTGCTGGGGCTACGCGTTTATCATGTAGATTGGGCGAACGGTCAACTGCCTCACCCGGATGAACGCTCCACTGTGGCTTTTTACGCTCCGACGATTCACTGGCCGGCCAGTTGGGATGAGGCGCTGGCTCCACACCGGTCTCCGCTGAATCCCCTCTGGGATGTGCACGCTAATCACCGCCGCTCATACACTTACGGTCATTTTCCCCTCTACTTGCTGGTGGGCACGGCCAATTTGCTGAATAAATTAGCTCCCCTTGCCCACAACCTGGGCCTGCCGGAGAGTATCTATCACACCATGCTGACCGCTAATGGTGTGCCGGGGTTTGCCCTCGTCGGGCGGGTGCTCATGGCCATCAGTGACATGTTTACAGTCTTGCTGCTCTTCCTGATCGCCCGGCGGCTGTACGGCCGCAAAGCCGCTTTTCTGGCCGCTTTTCTCTCTACGTTTACCGTGACCCAAATCCAACTGGCGCATTTCTTCGCTGTGGATCCCATTTCCACCACATTTACGCTGTTAGCTGTTTACGGGGCCATGCTCCTGGCTGAGAAAAACAGCTACCAGGCCGCGCTGGTCACCGGTATCGGCATGGCATTAGCTATTGCTTCCAAATTCAGTGCCCTGCCTATCTTGGCAGCGCCGATTGTAGCCGCTTACGTCCTCCGGCGGCGAGGGGTCCGTTTGGAACGATTGGCAACGCTATTAGCGCTATCTTATGCCAGCGCCATCGTTATTTTCGGCATCACTTCACCATACGTCATCCTGGACTGGGCGAACTTCAAACAGGCCGTGCTGGTGGAACAGGGGGCAATGGTGCGCGGGGAAGCTGATCTTCCTTTCACCCGGCAGTACCGGGGCACGAAGCCGTACCTGTATTTCATCGTCCAGTCCGTTCGCTGGGGCATGGGCTGGGCGCTGGGCATTTTAGGGTGGCTTGGCTTAGCTTGGGCAGTGCTGAAAGCGGCATTGAACCGGGCAAAAGTGGGCGAGTGGCTGATTCTGGCCTGGATCGTGCCTTACTTCGGCGTCACTGGACTTTTCCTGGCCAAGTTCATGCGTTACATGCTGCCGGTAACACCTTTCCTGATCATTTTCGGCGCCGGATTACTGAGTACTATCTGGCGTTGGGGACGGCGACATAGTCAAGTTGGCTGGCTTGATTGGCGGCGCTGGGCCTGGGGACAATGGTTGGCCGCTGTTTTAACTGTCGTCACAACCGTCTGGACGCTGATCTGGGCTTTAGCTTTCGTTCACGGCGTTTACGATTCCACGCACCCGTGGATCACTGCTTCCCGCTGGATTTACGCCCATGTGCCGGATGGCTCGGTCATTGCTGTTGAGCACTGGGATGACACTTTGCCGCTGGGGCTGCCGGAACCGAACGCTAACCTCGGCGCCCATCGCTATCGCCAGGTTGTCATGCCCATGTACGATGAGGATAACGCCCAAAAGTTTCAGATCATCAAAGAAAATATGCGCCAGGCTGATTACTATGCTTTCGCCACAGCCCGGCTTTATCGCGCCATTCCGCACTTGCCGCAGCGCTATCCCATGACGGTTAAATTCTACGACTTGCTCTTCCAGGGTAAACTTGGCTTCAAGCGAGTCGCCGATTTCACAACCTATCCACGTTTAGGACCGTTGGTCTTCCCCGACGACAGCGCTGACGAGAGTTTCTGGGTATACGATCATCCCCGGGTGCTCATTTTCAAGAAAGTGCGCAACCTGACTGATGACGAGTGGAATGCGCTGCTGGGTAACTCCTGGCAGGGGGCAAAGGCATGGAATGTGGGGCCGGCACCGTTTATCCAGAAGATCTGGCCCGGCGGCAAGAAAAAAACGGCCCCTGTCCCGGCGGAGCGCCAACATCCGAGCAAGGATCTGTTACTACACCGGTCGCCATCCACTTTGCCGGTAGTTTATTTCTGGCGCTGGAACAGCCTGGCCAATCGTAGCACGCCAATAGCAGTGCTCTTCTGGTGGCTGGTGCTCTTCCTCATCGGCGTGGCTGCCTGGCCGATGACATATCTGCTACTACCTAACCTGCGAGACCGGGGTTATCCTTTCAGTCGCGCCATCGGGTTGCTCTTTATCGCTTTTGCCGGCTGGTGGGTGAGCAGCCTGCACCTGTGGCGCAACGATTTGCCTTTGTACCTGCTGCTTTTCTTGGGCTTGATCGCTTGGGCCGGCTGGCTCTGGCGTCGCCACCGCAATGAGTTTAAGATGTATTGGCGGGCCCACCGACGGCTCATCATCGGTTATGAAATTATCTTCGCCGTAGCTTATCTCTTCTTCGTCTGGATCCGTTTGCTGGATCCGGACTTGTGGCAGCCGTGGAACGGCGGTGAGAAGTTCATGGAGATCGCCTTTTTCACCGCCACCGTGCGCACACCTTATTTCCCGCCTTACGATCCTTATTTTGCCTGGGGTACCCTGAATTACTATTATTGGGGCTACCAGCTTCTCAATGTCATGGTCAAACTTACCGGTATCATGCCGACCGTGGCTTTTAATTTAGCCGTGCCCACGCTCTTTGCCTTGGCCTTTAGCGGAGCAACGTCTCTTGTAGGCAATTTGCTGCCGGCG
>WFQT01000461.1 GCA_015486895.1 Anaerolineae bacterium | reverse complement strand
TTCAGGGTGTGGCCGACCCAATAGTGCCCCAGCAGGAGCGAGAGCAAGTATGCAAAGACGAATGCAACCGCGAGGTATTTCAATCCTACGATTGGGTGGGGATATGTCTTGTATACATAGGCAACCACCCCAACGATGAACATCCCTGCCATTATCATCCCTATCTCGGGGGTGGGTGCGGAGATAGTCACCGAAGAAAACACGCCGAACTCGGCAATCATGATATATGTGACGATAGACAGGAGAACGCTTTGTTTTGTAACTATCTGCTGGAGTGCGCTTTTCTTTACCTTCACTCTTTCCATTTCAAGCCGCTTTCTCTCGTTTTCCAGCCTCGCCTTCTCATCCATTAGCAATTGCTTGTGATAGGCGAGCATCTTTGCATTATTGGCGGTGGCAAGCTTTGTGGTTTTTGTTGCCTGCTTGAACAGCGAGTAAAGCGCGATGATTACCCCGACAAAGCCCACGGCAATCCCTATGAGCCCGAGTATTGTGTAAGTTGGGTCCGCACCGGCGAACTTCTCAAGGAAGGTCATGATCAGCGAATAGAACGCCGACAGCACGATTGCAACCACGACAAGGTACTTGATGACTTTGAGCAAGTAATAGCTGAGCTTGTTGAGAATGATGAGGGAGATATAAAACAGTATGAGCCCTATCACAATCGCGCCAACGTCCCCGCCCATTATTTGGGTTGGCAGCGACTGCAGGTAGGCGCTGCCGAAATGGATTGCGCTTGTTGTGTTCAGCGCTTCGAACATTTATACGCTCTCCAGCTTGAATGTCACACCACAGCCTTTGAGGGTCTGCTGCACCTGCCCGCCTATTTCCAGGGCATCGTCGGTCGTCGCTTCCTTGCCCCAGTCATATACATAATCGTAGTTCCCGCTAATCGGGCGGAATCCCATTGACATCAGCCTGTCGGTCACCTCGGTGACGGGCTTTCCCTCGCTGCTGAACCAGACCACAAGATAAGTTTTCATGGCTTTGGTTAGGTAGAGCCCCTATTTAATCCTTGCCGGAAGCTTTTTATTTGGGGGGTTATTGGCTTTCTGCCCCAACAGCCACAGATGGCGCCAGTGGGATGTATTGCCGGATCCTAACCCAATCATATGTTGTGTCCTGGATATCGCCAGTAGCGGCTCCATTGAATGCACCCAGTGATGTGTAGTTCATGGATTTCGCCCAAGTTATCCCGGTCAATTGGTAAGTAACGGCGTTGTCCTTCCATAGCTTCACAGTATCGTTTTGGACAGACGCCCCTGTCAAGTACCACACATCATCATTCGAGGCTGCTGCCACTCCATCCCCCAAGTTATAGCTTGCGCTTGACCCATTAGCCATCCAGTACGCCAGGTCAGATACTCCGTTTCCCCGCATGTAAAGCACAGTCGCATCCGAATTGCCGTTGCCACCAGCAGTGAAGCGGGACGAGGACAATTCAGGTATGGTGCCTGAGTAGCCAGATAGGGCGGAGTTGAACAAGCACCTCGTCTCAACTATATAGCCATCGGACAGATTGAACGGCAGAGCATTCTTCAGTCCCAATGCTCCCTCATTTATTCTGAGTGAGCTATTGGAGATGGTAAAATTGGAAAGCTGGGAGTACCACAAATTTTGGTTAATTGATGAATCGTCAAAGTCATCGAAAAGCAGGAAGACATTCTTCCCGTTTGCCTTGCTTTTTGCGTCACTCTTTCCGTAGTCGACATATATCCTCTTGGTTTGGCTGGCGATCAGATCTACTTTGGTCCAAACAATGGTTTGAGTGGTGTTGCATGTCCCCTTCTCAATCCAATAAGGCAAATAATTGACCCCATCGGAGCCAACTACACGTATGTCTGAACAATCGCTTTTCATTTTTCCGGCGGTGACAAGCGATTTGGTGTCCATAGTTATGTTCACAATGTAATCTGTTAAATTCGAGCCACTGCGTTCAGTTATATCCACCGGAACATAGTGTGTCCACCCCTCTGTTTCGATTGGCGTGGTGCCCGTTCCGGTTCCATATATGGTGACAGTCCCGCTTCCATACACCTTGCATCTTGTTTGTGTGTTCGGGCTGATAACGGAAGAGCTGCACCTCAGGGTATTCCCTTCGGCCGTTGCAAGAGTGCTGGCATTTACCTCCGAGCTACCCAGATTGGCGACCAGCACAAACCCATCTCCAAGAGGGTTGGCAGTAATTGCGGAGGGAGCGGTTGGGGTTGTCTGTTTCGTCGCCAATCCCCCGGTCCAAAAATATAAGCTGGCAGCTCCGATGGTTGCTATGGCAACTAATAGGATAACTGCAACAACCGAAGATAATCCCTTCACAGATGGATAACTGAGATGGGATTTATAAAAACTTTGACAGTAGTGCCATAAGCTTTTTATTCGCCAGGCTGGGAATAGGGCAACTATGGATATGGTGAGAGAAGGGCACGGGGAAGCCGCGGTAGTCCTTGCGCATGGCTACGGATATGGCATGGACGAATGGGGCGGATTCTTTGTCGTGCTTTCGGAAGAGCTTGTGCGAAGCGGCTTTTCGGTCTACCGGTTCAACTTCAGGCAGACAACTCTCACAGACGAGATAAGACAGTTGGAAGAGGCAGTGCAGCAAGCCAAAAAGTCCCATAGCACAGTATTTCTAGTTGGCATGTCCACCGGCGGGCTGGTTGCGGCGCTCGAGAAGGAGCCCGTTTCATTTAGGGTGCTCATCTCGCCTGTCGTGGATGCAGCAAAAACATTCGAGCGGCTGGTTGAAACGGGCCATGGGGCCAGTGGCAAATGGATGGCAGACGCGGAACAATACTCAATCGGCGGCAAGAAGCTTAATAAGTGCGCCATGTTTTATGGCACCAACGACAAATACATAACCGCCGAAGAGTTTGAGAGTGTGGGCTGCGACAAAATCCTCCTGGATGGCTGGGGGCACGGCCCGGAAACAAAGGCGCAGATGAGGGAGATAAGCGGTTTGGTTGTAAAGCGGTTGGAGTTATTG
>WFQT01000460.1 GCA_015486895.1 Anaerolineae bacterium | reverse complement strand
ACCTGACCCTCCTCGACGCCACGGCCATCCCCTGGGGCGGCTCCGATGTGGGATTGAAGGCGTTGGTGCAGAACCTGGGGCCGGGCGAGAGTGTCACCGCCACCGTGGCCTATCACTGGCAGGCCATCACTGGCACATTGATCATCACCGACACGATACCGCCCCTGAGCGCAGGCGAGACCTACACCCAGACCACGCCCTGGAATTTCGGGGCCTTGCCCGCGGGCGAACACACCCTGGCCACGGTGGTGAATCCAGATCAAAGCGACTTCCCCGAAATTGAGACGGAAAACAACACCGTCCAATTCGCCCTGGCATCCCTGCCTGACCTGGTGGTGAGCCCCTATTACTTCTGGGCGGATCAGCTCCCTGACGGCAGCGTGGCTATCACCCTGACCGTATCCAACAACGGCAGCGTGCCCTCTGCAGAGACGAGCCTGAATCTGTATCTGAACCAGCCGTTCACCAACACCGCCCGTATTGGCTCTTTGACCACGCCTGCATTGCAGCCGGGCGAGGCGGTGATGGTCACCTATAGCTGGTCGCCCGGGGCTCCCGCCAGCGGTGACATCTATGCAGCGATGAATGAGGATCGAACGGTGAGCGAGTTGACATGGGCAAACAACCTGGCCAGCACAGAGATTTGCGTCGGCATTATTGGTGATTTCAACCGTGATGGGAGCGTGAGTAACGCTGATTTGCAGGAAATATCAACCCATTGGCGCCAGCACTCTGGCGATATCGGTTGGGATGCAAGGTTCGATGTCAATAATGACGGTGTAATCAACGTGTTAGATGTGCTGAAAGTGGCTACGCAAATGGGACGCACGTGCCGGTAGAGAAGTGAGCGGCTTGTTGACGCCAGGGTGCGGCACTTAGTGTCGCATCTTGGTGTCCCTACCAGACTTCAGCTAAACAGGCAGCAAGACATGTTACCGTCGAGGGGTTAGGTGAGATAGGTCAGTCGTAGTAACCCACTAAGACATTGATGCCTATGATCTGAGCACTGACAATGATGTCGGCAAATTCATGCAGAGCGATCTGTTTCAATGCTTTGTAGGTCGGCAAGATAGGCATTCAATTCTTCCAAGTGAGTGGTCAGATTCTCAGTAACGATCAGGTCTTCCCAAGCGGTGCTCGACAACAGAACCTTGGACGATTTTGGCTTCCAGGTCGGCAATGGAATCAGGCCCATAGTGCGCCAAGATTGCAAGTTTCAGTTGCAGAACCTGCCGTTTTTCCTCAACTAGGAAACTTAGCAGGGCCCGCCGAAGCAGATCATTCTCGGTAAGCCCAAAAGACGCGGCGATTTTCGTTGTAGGAATTACCGTCACAGGTCACCTCGGTAAAAACTGATTATTCACGAATGTATCACGATTGCAAATAAGTATAGCACAAACCCTGTATGCAGACAAAGGAGCTTATCGTAACGTGAACCGCAAATCATCCCTCGTGGCTCTCGCTGAACCGCTGAGTGCCTACTGGTCTAAACTTGAGAACGATCGCAAACGATGGATCGCACATTTGTCGTCTGTCCTTAGCGGTTTACGCTTCATTCTGCTGACGATTGGCATCTTATTCTGTGCGCAGAGTGCCAATGCCATAACATTGAATGGCCCACTAAATAACACAAGCACTGCAAGTCCTGTTCTTTCTTACCAGAACTATTTGGTCGAGGGCGGTGGGCCCGACCTTACTGCTATCTCTAAAAGAAAAGGGCGAACGCGCCGGGTTATCGTGCAGTTGGCTAACGCCCCGGTTTCGGCCTACCAACGACAGATTATTCCTCACTATACCCATCATACACGTCTCACTCAGGAGGAACAGCAGACACTAAGAAGTTATGCCCGTTATCTGGTTGGTGAGCAAAACCGTGTACTTGCGCGTTGGCGCAAAAACGGGAGCATCGTTGCTGTTACCTATCGGTACACATACCTGCTTAACGGTTTCGCCGTCACCATTCCGGCCAAGGTGTTCAAGCGTCTTGCGGCTGCACCGGACGTCCGCGCCGTATACGTCGACCGTATGGTCCACGAGACGCTAAGCGATAGCGTGCCGCTCATTGGTGCGCCTACATTGTGGAATATGACTGACCAACAGGGCAGTCCGGTGCGCGGTCACGGCATACGCGTGGCAATCGTGGATACCGGCGTGGATTATACCCATCCTGACTTGGGAGGTTGCTTTGGGTCCGGCTGTAAAGTAGCCGGTGGTTACGACTTTGTTAACAACGATGCCGATCCTTGGGATGACGAGGGACACGGAACGCACGTGGCAGGTATTATTGCTGCCAATGGCACTGTCGTCGGTGTAGCGCCGGATGCAACGCTCTATGCATACAAAGTACTTGACGCCAGTGGATCTGGTTCAGACAGCGCCGTCATTGCCGGTATCGAACGAGCCATGGACCCTGACCAGAACCCGATTACTAATGACGGTGCGCAGGTCATCAATCTCAGTCTGGGAGGGCCTGGCGATCCCAATGATGCCGTTAGTCAAGCGGTAAATGCGGCCGTGGACGCCGGCACTGTTGTGGTAGTTGCTGCCGGCAATGATGGGGATAAGGGCTACTTCACGATCGGCTCTCCTGGCACAGCGGTTAAAGCATTAACCGTTGGGGCCAGTGATAAGAACGATATTCTGGCGACTTTTAGCTCTCGCGGTCCTGTGCCCTCAGGTTGGTTGCTCAAACCGGATATCTTGGCGCCGGGCGTAGCTATCCGTTCCACCGTGCCCGGCGGCGGCTATGAGGCGTGGAGTGGTACCAGTATGGCAACGCCGCACATGGCCGGCGCGGCAGTGTTGTTGCGACAGTTGCATCCCGACTGGCCGCCGTTACTTGTTAAAGCCGTATTGATGAACAATGCGCTGGATTTGGGTCGGGAGGCCATCTCCCAGGGTACAGGCAGAGTACAGTTGCCCCCGGCTGCTTCGCCGTGGGCCATCGTCGAACCGGCCAGCTTGAGTTTTGGCCTTTTGGATACAGAAGCATCGATGTGGCAGGGGAAAGAAGTCTTCGCCATTACGAACCCGGTCGATAGCACCGCGACCTATACGGTAAGCATTGCACCTGGACTCCCTGCAGGGATGACCGCCACGGTTTCTTCATCCACAGTGATCCTCCCACCTGGGGTTTCGGTACAAGTGACGTCGACACTGCAGGTGGACAACAGGATGTTCAGCCCACCAGGGTCACCTGCGTATACGACAGAGGGAACCATTCTTATCGAGAAAGCAGGCGCTGGGGCGGTCCGAGTGCCGTTTATTGCCGGCGTACTACCGAACGGCGACAGTTATGAGCCTGATAATACTTATGAACAGGCTTCGCCCATTGAAACGAATGGTACAATTCAAACGCACAACTTCCATGTGCAAGGTGACGAAGATTGGATTTCCTTCCACGCGCAAGCTGGAGCCTGGTATAGAATCGAGACGGGCAATCTGGGTTCGGCGTGTGACACCGTGTTGCACCTTTACGGTCCGGACGGAACGACTGAACTGGCATATAATGATGATGGGGGCGTAGGATTGGCATCGCTCATAAACTGGCAAGCGCCGACCAGCGGCACTTATTTCGCCTGTGTGCATGATTACGATGCCGACGCTATGGGTCCAAACACGTCTTATGATGTTTGGGTAAGCATTATTCCTGCACCGCAGCCAGATGCATACGAGCCGGATAATGGGCCGGATCAAGCAACGTATATTACTACGGACGGAACGCGTCAGACACATAACTTCCACGTGCCTGGTGACCAGGATTGGCTGACTTTCACAGCAACGGTGGGGATATCTTACACCGTCGAGACCGGGAATCTGGGATTTAACGGTGACACCGTTCTTGGTTTGTATGCCCCCGACGGAAGGACACAAATCGCCCTAAACGACGATAAGTCACCAGGCGACCTGGCATCACAGATTGTTTGGACAGCTTCTACCAATGGCATTTATTTCGTGCAAGTTCGCCATTACGATAGTAGGGTTGCCGGAGAAGACACCCGGTACGATATTTGGATCAAGAGCAGCTGCACCCTACCGTATGATTTCGACGGCGATCATGTTATTTCGTCAGCTGATTTAACTATTGTAGCCGATCATTGGCGGCAGCATAATCGCGATTCCGGATGGAATGCTATAATGGACGTGGATAATGATGGGGCTATCACTGTTATGGACATATTGCAAGTAGGAACATCCATCGACGCGAAATGCCCTTGAGGGTGAGAAAGTATCGTTTTGCCTCCGTGGCGATTCAATTATTCAGGCTTAAAGGTACGGTAATTGTGAATAGTGGAAAGCTGTTACGACGCTCAATGTGGGTAACAATACTGCTGCTGCTTAATATAGCAATCGTCGCCATGGTTGCTCCTCGCAGCTACGTGGCATCGCCTTGCGACAGCGTACGAACGACCCCTTACTTTACGCATTATTACGGTAGCCTAACACTGGGAAGTATCGCCGCGCCTGTAGGTACTGTTGTGCAAGCGCGCGATCCGCGAGGAGACATTGTCGGTTGTTTCGTCGTGCAAACAGCAGGTTATTATGGATTAATGCGCGTTTACGGCGAGGACAGTGATGGCGGCATACCAGGGATGAGAGATGATGAAACAGTCACCTTTCTTGTTAGTGGTGAAATTGCCACTTCTGTTCCCGCCATTCTGCATTGGCATAATGATCGCTCATATCACGAAGTACCATTGTCCTTGCCGCTACCCGGTGAGCCAACACAAGCTGCCTCTCCTTCACCAACTCTAACACCCACAGCGTTCCCTACGCCAACAGTCTCTCCAACTGGGGTCCCTCCCTCCTCGACTGTTACGGCCACTGCTTCTTGTTCGCCGACGCCAACACCAACACCGACGCCGAGCACTTTGCCGTCGGCTACACCCTCATTAACGCCAACAAGGGGAGGCTCACGTACACCGACAGCAACATTGGTACCAGTACCAACCTTGCCGTTTACACCCCCGCCGGACAAATGGCTAAGAGTGGGGCACCCGGGCGTGTACTTGGCCTACGATTATACGGGTCATGACCCGGCCGTTTACGGAACAGTGGGTTCTTTGGCAGCTTTTCACTGGGCGCAGTTAGAAAATACGGAAGGGCAATACACTTTCGCTGTCATTGATAATTGGTTGGCAAAATTGGATCAAGATGGGCTCAAAGGCGCTTTTTTCGTGACCCTTTTCGAAGGAGGGTGTAATGGTGACAGGGCGTTGCCTATCTACATTCGCAACAATACCACGATGGCTATTCACAGGAATTTGGGGCGCGTCTGCCGTGAAAGTTCACGCAATTGGAAAGCTGTTCCAAATTACATGGATGTCAGCTTCCAGGGCCGCTATCGGCAACTCATCGAAAAATTGGGTGAACATTACAAAAACGACCCTCGGTTGGAGTTCGTAGCCATTGGCACAGGAATTTATGGGGAGACGCGTGCGGCCATTGATACCGGTGACGTTCGGGTATTAGTCAATGCCGGGTTGAACAGCGATCGTTGGGTAGACTATTCAATTAAGGTAGCCAACTGGTATTATGATGCTTTCTCCGATAACCAGGGGAAATTACTGAAACCCTTGTTGCAACAAACGGGACCGTATACTTTTCATGCCTCAGAACGGCGGCGCATCAGCGAACAAGCACTTTATAGGGGGATTGGTCTCTCCATCAATGCAATGTACCCCGATGGTGAGGGCGTAGTTTATGTGAATGATCCTTCTTGTCTCATGTGCTCCTGGTATGATTTCCCCATGCTATATTGGGATGTCATTCCTACAGCCTGGGAGGCCTATGAGAGCGAAACGTGCACCCCTGACCTTATTTGGTGGGGACTTTATAATATCCTCAACAAGCACCCGGTTTATTTGCGCGTGTCTTGGCCTTTACTGCGAAATCCAAGCGGGACACCACGGATGGAAAACATCCAACCTTTTAAGTGGGCGGCAAAGTTTTTCGGTGTAACTGCAGAGACGGCACCTAGTGCATGGGTTGCTTTGCGGGAACATCGAGATCCGTTTCGCCCTCGGCAATGTGTCGGCGATCCTTTCATCGCCCCGCATCATAATCCGCAATGGGGCAATTACGGTTTCTTTATGGATCAGCGTGACGACCTGCCCGGTGGACGTACTGTTCCAGAAACGAATGATTCGACAGTACAGCGCATGGGTACGAATACTCAACCGTATAATCCAGCTTTACCTCCTGGTAAGGAAGGATGGACTACCCGGCGCACTGATAACGAAACAGGGAATCGGTACATGTTTTTTGATGTGGATGATACTTTTGCCCGTGGTCAAGGGAAAGACGTGCATGTCGCCGTTACATATTGGGATGTTGGACACGATGACTGGCGCTTAATTTATCGAGATACGTCTGGACACTCGCTCGAAGCTGCGACCTCGGCGGGAACGATGATTATTCATAAAGAAGATACGCGCCAGTGGCGTACAGTGATGTTTTCCCTCGTTAATGCTAACTTGACGAATTCCTTGCCGGTCGGCGTTGGGGGCGCTGATTTTGCTATCGATAGCATGGCTGATGGGGATGAATGGATCCATTTTGTCGAGATGCCCCGTTCCGGCACACGACTTCCCCCCAGCACGCCGACAGTTTCGTCAACGCCTCTTACAACCGTTACAGCAACCACGGCGGCTCCTCCCTCCGGATCCGACAATCTCACTAAAGACTTAGTGGTACCATACAACGGATCCCCGATTACAATTGATGGCTATTTGAACGAGTGGGAACAACCGTTAACCATTTTGGATGTCACAACCGCTGATTACGTGGTAGGGAACCCCACCGCAACAGACCCGCGTGTGCAAATGTGGGGCTCCTGGAATAAACAGACATTGAACTTGGCGTTTCGAGTTTGGGATGATGTTTTGGTAGCTGACAGTGATGATATTTGGCGAGACGATTCCATTGAGATTGGCATAGATGCTGACCACGATCACCACTTTACCTGGAATGGTCCGGATTACCAGTTTACAGTTGCTGTGGATGGTCGCTGGGCCCGGTTAGGACATGATACGCCTGACCCTTTTATCAAACGTCACGTGCGTGAAAATGCTGACGGTTGGACTGTCGAGATTGAAATACCGTGGTCTGTGTTGGGCATTCCTCCGGGGACGGAAGGGCGCATCCTGGGATTCACTTTTGCCTATCACGATGATGATGACGGCGGCAACTGGGATAGTTATCTCATCTGGGCTGGAGAACACACGAATACCAGTGATGCTGATTATGGTCAATTGACATTAGCGCACGGCTATTCTATTACTCCTACACCTACAGCAACACGATCCGTGCCTAATGGTACGCCGGCCACGTGTTTTCGACGAATGGAGGGACGGGTATTCTGGGATGAAAATGCCGATGGCACGTGGCAACCTGGCGAACAGGGATTAGCAGGTGATGTTGTATTATTACGAGGGCCTGTTAGTGCTGTAACCACAACTCGAGAGAAAGGAACCTTTATGTTTGTTGGCTTGCCACCAGGGACTTACAATGTTGCGGCGACGGTGCCTGCCGGAGCCACAACGTCTACCGGCGATCCTATTGTTGTAACGGTTCCCGATAGCCACTGTGCGATCATTCAAGACGCGGATATTGGGTTGCTGAGGTGACCATCATTGCGTAGAAAGAGTGCGCAGGGCGCTGGTGGCGTATGTCAGCGGCAAGCCAATTGTTGCACCCCCGCTTTGGCCGAAGACTAGCAACGGGAGGACGCCGACTAGGACTGCTCCTCCTGCCCCGGCGACATCGCTTTGGTGTACGATTGGTGCTACGATCAGATGACCGTGGCGCAGCGGGACGACTTCATCGCCTATTTCAATCATCGCGGGGAGGAGCCCAGCTGCGGCAATTTCCCCGGCTGGGGCAACTACTGGCCGCTGCACGGGTATAGCTTCGCACTCATGGGCCTGGCCACCTACGGTGACAATCCGCGGGCCGGGGAATGGCTGAACGCCTACTGTTATGAATGCACCAATGGCCCGGCACGGCCCAGGAGTGGGGACGACAGTACCATCCTTACCCTTCTACCGGTGACAGCGAGCGCAACCGCGGCACCATGGCCAATTACGGCCGCATCATGGCCCTGATTTTGGTGGATCGTTTCTCCGACGCCCCCCTGGCCCCCCAGCTCCAGGCCTATCTTGCCACCGCGCCCGACGACAACTCCGACAGCTTCCTCTACCACGATGAGTTCCTCTGGTTCGATCCGACCCTGCCCACGGCCACGCCCAGCTTGCGCACCCACTACGCCGCCGGCACCGGCACCCTGTTCATGTGCTCCGGCTGGCCTTCTGGCGCGGCCGACATCGACACCTCGGCCACCTACCTCACCTTCCAGGCCGGCGACCATTTCACCTATCACCAGCACTACGACCAGAACAGCTTCACCTTGTTCAAGCACGCGGACCTGGCCCTGGACAGCGGCGACGGCCTCAGCCATCACGACAAGAACTACTACGTGCGCACCATCGCCCACAACACCCTGGTGGTCTACAATCCCGACGAGAATTTCGAGGCAGCCCGGCCCGAGCCCGACACCACCTCCAACGACGGCGGCCAGCGCAGCATGTACCCCGCCAGCCGTGCCCCCGAAACCGTGAGCTACTTCGCCCAGCACCGCGCCCAGTAC
>WFQT01000459.1 GCA_015486895.1 Anaerolineae bacterium | reverse complement strand
GTCAAGGCCCGCCAGGTGATCTTCACGCCTAACAAGCCTTTGCCCAGGGAAAAGAGCTACAAGCTACGCCTGAACGAAACGCTAAAAGCGGAAAATGGCTTGCACCTGTCCCGGAGCTTGACGGTGCGCTTCCAAACGGCCGGCCTGCTACAGGTGAGCAGCGTACAACCAGCGGACGGAAGCAAACAGGTTGCTCCCGACAGCACGATTACCGTCGTCTTCAACCGGCCGGTGGTGCCCCTAACAACCATAGGCAGCAATGCCAATAAGCCTAACCCTTTGAGCATTAAGCCGGCAGTCACCGGCAAGGGAGAGTGGGTAAACAGTGCCATTTACCGCTTCCAGCCCGCCGAGATTTTAGAGGCAGGCACGACTTATACCCTTAGCGTCGCATCCGACCTGAAAGACACATCCGGCAATCCTTTGGCAAAGCCATACAGTTGGCATTTCACGGTGCAATCGCCGAAAGTAATAGATGCCAAGCCGTTAGCGCGCGAGATCGGCCCCAGCCAAGTTTTCACCCTGACGTTCAACTCTCCCATGAATCACGTTTCTATTGCCAAGCATTTGCAGCTTCTTGATATGGCAACAAACAACGTTATAGCCGGGAAAACAAGCTGGCCCGAAAAGACAACGCTCGTCTTTCATCCCGCCCGGAAGCTGGAAATGGGCAACGTTTACCAATTGCGCGTCACCGCCGGGGCATTAGCCCAGAGCGGCCACGGTGAGCTGTACAACACTTTCCACAAGGAGTGGCGAGTTTACCCCCGGCCGGCCGTCCTACGCACCTATCCAGCGGATGGCAGCACTGATTTCTCTCCTATCAAGGGAATCACCATCTACACCCAGGGCAACATCGATGAAGATACCCTGATCAGCAAGACTATCACTATCGATCCGGAACCCAAGGACGCCAGCTACTGGTATGGTCATCGCAGCAACCAAATTCAAATCTACTTCCTGAAAGAAGCCCGCACCCGTTATACCATCACCCTGCGCAGCGGCATAAAGGACGTATATGGCAACACCCTGGGAAAAGAGTACCGATTCACATTTACAACCGGCGATTTCCCGCCGTCAGCAAATATATTGCGAGCCGGAGGTTTCATTGCCGCCTATAACAGCTATCAACGCCCCATCGAGCTGCCCTTGCGCTACCGCAACGCCAAGTCCTTCCGCTTCCAGCTTGAGGCGCTGCAATTCCAGGATCCGACACAACTCACACAGAGCAGTAAGACAGCAACAGGGGGGGCATTGCTGCACGAGTGGAGACAGAGCACGGCGTATCCTCAAGACAACCAGTTCCACGTGGATAAAATTCCTCTGCGCTCAAAAGGAAACCAACCGTTGCCGGCAGGCTTCTATCGGGTAACCGTGACAGCGCTTAACCAGACAGGCTTTCCCTACAAGGAGAGTTTCCTCTTCGTGATCACATCATACAACGTAGTCTTGAAGAGCAGCTCCACGGAGGCGTTAGTCTGGGTTACCGACCTGAAAACGGGCCAACCGGTCGCCAACGTGCCATTGCAGCTCTTCGTGGCTAAGGGAGGGAGTTTCAACGGCCATAGCGATGAAGATGGGCTCTGGCATTTGACTTTCCCGCAAGCGGTGAAACCCTGGACGACAATCGCCGTCATTACCAACCCCAAGGCACCCGACGGCTATGCCAGCAATCGCGGGCAGACCGTTGAAGGGTGGGATTTCAGCTTGCCTATGCAATACGGTCTGCCACGCATGTACCAGGGAGACCTGTACACCGACCGGCCTATCTACCGGCCGGGCCAAACAGTTTACTGGAAAGGGATTATCCGCGAGGACCACGACGGCGACTACGCTTTACCTCCGGCAGGAATTCTCGCACAAGTCACCATCAAAGACCCAGAAGGGAATAAAATCCTCACCGAAGCAAAACACCTCAACGACATGGGGACCATTCACGGCCAATTAGCACTCGACGAACAGGCGCCATTAGGCCATTATACCATCCTCGTGGAGATGGACAAGAACAATCGTTTCTACCAATCGTTCTTAGTAGCTGCTTACCGCAAGCCGCAGTTCCAGTTACAGGTTAACAGCGATAAAAAGAACTACTTGCCGGGGGACAATCTTAAAGCCCAGGTACATGCCACTTACTTCTTCGGCGGGGCGCTGGACAATGCCAATGTCACCTGGCGGCTGATGCGCCACGACGCTCCTTTCTCCTGGTCTTGCCCGGCCACAGAAACATGTCCCCGCTATCATTTCGAGGGCTACAACTACTGGGAATGGCGGCAACCAGGCGAAGCGTGGGATGAGTCGGTGAGCAACGGTAGCGGCAAAACGGATGCCAGCGGCTTTTTCACCGTTACTTTGCCTGTGGATTTAGGCAACGCGAAAAGCGCACAGCGACTGACCGTCGAATTCGATGTCCAGGGTAGCAATGGCCTCTTCTCCTCCGGACGGGTGGCCGTGCGAGCACACCGTGGCAGAAAGTACGTCGGCAGTGCGCCTCGCTCTTACGTCTACCGTCTCAACGAGAAAAGCCAGGTTGATTTCATCACCGTGGACTACCAGGGGCAAATCTTAGCCAACCAACCCTTCACCGTCACCGTAGTCAAAACGGAATGGCATAACGTCAAGAAAGAGATCAACGGCAACATTTTCTGGACGCCGGAGGTAATAGAAACGCCAGTCATCACCGACACAGTGCACACAGGCGCTGACGGCAAGACAACCTACGGCTTCCAGGTCCCCGAGGCGGGAAGCTACCGTGTCAAAGCAACCATCGCCGATGAAGGCGGGCGAGTCACCACAGGTGAAAGCTGGATCTGGGTCGCCGGCGGTGCATACATTCCCTGGGCGCGACAGAACAACAACCAGTTGCAACTGGTGGCGGACAAAGAAACTTACAAGCCGGGGGATGTCGCCCGAGTGCTGGTCACTTCCCCTTACCAAAAACCGGTCGAAGCCATCATTAGCGTCGAACGGGGTAGTATCCTCCAAGTGTACCGGCAGACATTAGGCAGCAACAGCCAAATACTGGAAATCCCCATTGCTGAAAATTACGTGCCGAACGTCTTTATTTCCGTGGTAACAGCTCAAGGGAGCAACGACAACCCGGATCATCTTGCCAATACACGCATTGGCTACATCGAACTGCCAGTCAGCGACGAAAGCCGGCAATTGCACGTGACGCTGAAAGCCAGTAGCAATCAGGTACAGCCGCGCCAGACGATAACTTACACGTTAGCCGTTGTGGACGCCCAGGGCAAGCCGGTTAGCGCCGAGTTTTCCGTAGCCGTGGTGGATAAAGCAGTGCTGCAATTAGCCACGGAAGGACTGCACACCCTGCGAGAACGGTTCTATGCCGAGCGAGGGCTTGGCTTTGCTACCGCGTCAACCGATTTCAGCAGCATGGAGGCCGTCCTGAAACAGGTGGCAAAACTCCAGGCACCATCCACTAAAGGGGGAGGCGGCGGCGGCGGCGAGGTAAACGTGCGCCACTATTTCCCGGATAACGCCTACTGGAATGCCGTCGTGCGCACAAACGCGGCCGGCAAAGCGGCTTTTAGCTTCCAGGTGCCGGACAATTTGACCACCTGGCAGGTAGAAGCGAAAGGAGTAGATGCTGAAACCCGCGTCGGCGAAGCGAAGTCAGACTTACTGGTTAACCTTCCTTTCATGGTGCGCCCCATAGCACCGCGCTTCTTCACCGTCGGCGACCAGCCTGTCGTAGGGGCCATCGTGCATAACAACAGCGACAAGTCCGTCTCGGCACAGGTCACGTTAGACCTCAACGGTGCGGCCATGAGCGGGCCGGCAACACAACAAGTGGAAATCCCGGCGGGCGGACGAGTCCGCATCGACTGGCCCCTGCAAGATGTCGCCGGAGCCGAGGACGTCGAAACCGGCAAGCAGGTCGTACGATTACAATGGTACGGAACAGCCGGCGAGTTGCGAGACAGCGTTGCTTTGACCTTGCCGGCATACAATTTCTCCACCCCGGAAGTCACAGCCACGGCTGGCACAATCGCCCCGGGCGAAACGCGCCTCGAAGGTATCACCTTGCCACAGGAACAGATCGACCGCAGCCAGGGTGAGCTCAAGGTCACCTTGCAGCCCTCCTTAGCCGCAGCCATGCAGGACGGCCTCAAGTACTTGCAACACTATCCTTACGAGTGTATTGAGCAGTTGGTTAGCCGCTTCCTGCCTAATCTGCTCACTTACCGCACCTTGAGCGAGAACGGCATCGCTAACGCTTCGCTAAAAGAATCGCTCCAGACCAGCATCAGCAGTTCCATGCAGAAACTGTATGTCAGCCAGCATCCCGACGGCGGTTGGGGATGGTGGCCCTCCGATTCCGAGAGCCAGCCATACATCACCGCTTACGCCCTCTGGGGGCTCTCGCTGGCCAAGGAGAATGGCTTCGCTGTCTCGGACACCGTGCTACAGAAGGCAATAGTCTACCTGAGCAGTCAGCTTAAATCGCCAAAAGGATTCCGCTACGATTATCAATTCGATCAACAAGCGTTCTATCTTTTCGTGCTTTCCGAGCATAGCAGAGCACAAAAACAGAAGAGCAGTCGCTACCTGAATTATGCCGTGAATCTTTTCGACCAACGCCAGCGACTCAATATTGAGAGCAAAGCGCTGTTAGCGATGGCGTTGCGGTCATTGGGCGGCCCGGCGGAGGATGTCAAAGCATTAGTCAGCGACATGAACAATAGCGCTTACGTCAGCAGCACCGGCATTTCCTGGGAAGAGAAAGCCAACGATTGGTGGACCATGAACACCGACACCCGCACAACGGCGGTGGTCCTGGCTGCACTGATTCGCTTAACGCCGCAAGACGACAAATTGCCCATGGTGGTGCGCTGGCTGATGTCGGCCCGTACCGACGGCCACTGGCAAACGACCCAGGAGACAGCTTGGTCTCTCATCGCCCTCAGCGATTGGCTCAAGCTCAGTGGCGAGTTGCACCCCAACTACAAAGCATCAGTTACCCTCAATGACAAGCCTTTATGGCAAGGCGAAATCACGGACAAGGATGTTCGACGCCAGATTAGCTTGCAAGAGTCGGTACAAAAGTTGCTCTTAAACAATGTGCTTGCCCTAAGCCGAGAAACCTCCAGTGACAGCAAGGACAAAGGCCAGCTTTATTACACCCTGTCGCTACGAGCTTTCCGCCCGGTAGAGCAGATCAAACCACTAAACCGAGGCTTCTTCGTGCAACGGACATACACACTGCTCTCCGACCCAGACAAGCCCATTGCCGAGGCGCACGTCGGAGACATCATTGATGTGCATTTGAGCATCGTGGTGCCTAAAACACGCCATTACGTCATCGTGGAAGACCCGATCCCGGCAGGGACGGAGCCGTTAGACGTCCAGTTGCTCAACACCACCCAAAGTATCAGCGGCCCCAAGATCGAGAGGAAACAGCAGCCATACTGGTGGTGGTTCTGGCAGCCACAACACACGGAAATGCGCGACGAAAAGGTTGTTTTCTCGTCCTCTTGGCTTCGAGCCGGCAGCTATGACTATCATTACCAGCTCCGAGCTACATTGCCGGGGAGATACTTAATGGCGCCAACCGTGGCTTCAGAGATGTACTTCCCCGAACTGTTCGGCCGCACTGCCGGGGGAAGTTTCCAGGTACAGCCGTAAAAGGGGGAGGCAGAAGCTATTTTTCGGCGACTGGAAGCCGTAACTACGCTTGCAAAGTCGCCCTCCGACAACTGGATCACGACCTGCGCCGGCGTAGGCTATTCTCCTCCCCCAACTTTGGGGAAGGCGGGGTGGGGGCTGGCCACAGGCCCTGGAACCCCGATTTCCGCGAAGCATCACCTTGAGAGGCTATTGGGGGTAAGAACAGCATCACCCCAGATTACTGGGAAGATACGTTCATGCTTTGTCTAAAAGGCAAAGAACACGCTCTAAAAAAGGGCAAACGAACGACCAAATGACGTAATTGTCATGCTTTCGGAGGGCAAAAGCCCTTGACAAAACAGCCTAACGGGTGTACACTTAATTTAAGCTTTTACCAAGCAGGCAGGAGGGAACCGTGACAGTAAAACTGCCAGAAGCAGGGAAATATACAGATTAAGAGAAGGGCACGCAAACGCGTTTGCGTGCCCTTCATGCATCTCTGACAATCTATCAGCAACAGCATAGTGTTGCCGGGACAGAGTTCAATATATTCCAATCAAAAAGGAGCGTGTGCAATGGATTCAGCAAGAATCGGTAAGATCATGAAGGCAAAGCAATATGCTCAGGAACCTGAACGAATACAAATTCACGACCTTTCCTTAACTTTCCAAGGGACACATAGTACCCATAAGATCACTTTTCATGACGGCCAATGGCAATGCGACTGTGATTTCTTTCTCCGCCGAGGTTTTTGTTCCCATACCATGGCCATAGAGCGAGTATTTGACGGCATGTTGGTGGAACCAGAAGAAGAGCTTGAAGAAGTCCACTCCGATGTAATGGCAAAAGTACCGGCGTGAACAAGGCGGGTGGTAGGCTTTCTCTACCACTACGGATCGCCATAGGAAGCATATTGCAAGCGGGTTGCTGGAGCAACCCGCTTTTCCTTTGCGAAACACTTACAAACCGACCTGGCATAAGCCGATAGGTCGAAATCAGGGGCTCTCTCCCAACTCGTCTCCTGACACCCCCGGAAAACCCAAACCTCGCGAGGGTATTGCGAAACCTCCAGCGGGTTCGGCCGAATCCACCGGAGGCTTAGTCTAAAGAGCCAGCACTTTCACCCAATACGTGTTGGGGAGCGCCAAAACCTCCGCCTGCAACGCTTCCGGCACAGCTTCATCCACGCCTAAGACCATGACCGCTTCACCGCGAGGGGTCTTGCGTCCCACATGCATGAAAGAGATGTTAATATCAGCCTGGCCGAGAAGCGATCCTACCCTACCAATGGTCCCGGGGCGGTCGTGATGCCGCACCAGTAGGAAGCGCCCGGCAGCCGGGAACATCACATGGAAGCCGTCTACCTCCACCAATGTGGGTTGGTTGTGCAGCAGCGTGCCCGCAACTTCCCACTCCTGTTCCCCGGCAACAGCGCGGCAGCGAAGCAAGCTGCTATACTCCTCGCAACTGCTCTCCTTCTGCTCCAAAAGGCGTAATCCTCGCCACTCGGCATTATTCAAGGCATTAAAGAGCGTAACACGGTGCCCCACGACACCGGTGAGTAATCCTTTCACTACAGCAGCCCGCAAATATGTCAAGTCAAAATCCGCCAACTCGCCACAGGCCATGATATCTATGCGCTCCAAATGCGCCCCGGCAAAAGCTCGCAGGAAGCGCCCCATGCGCTCGGCCACATCAACGTACTTCAACAACAGCTCCGCACCGGTTGCCGGCAGTAGCGGTGCGTTGAGGACATAACGTGGCGGCGTCCCGGTTAAAGCAGTCAACACCTGTTCGGCAGCGTCCACAGCGACCTGATCCTGCGCTTCCGTCGTCGAGCCGCCCAAATGCGGCGTCAGCACTAAATTGGGCATGCCACGCAAAGGGCTATCCGCCGACAATGGCTCTTGCTCAAAAACATCCAGCGCCGCCCCGGCAATTCTGCCCTGGCGCAAAACCGCCAACAACGCCTCCGTATCAACGATACCTCCCCGAGCACAGTTAATCAAATAAGCGGTAGGTTTCATGAGGGCTAACTTTTCGGCGTCGACCAAGTGCCGGGTTTCCGAGGTCAGGGGCATATGCAAACTGACGAAATCAGCGCGGCGGAAAACGTCCTCTAACGCCACCAATTCCACTCCCAGTCGCCCGGCGTATTCCGGCGAAATATATGGGTCGTAGGCAATGACCTCCATGCCCAAACCCACAGCCCGGCGAGCTACTTCCGATGCTACCCGGCCTAAGCCCAGCACACCCAAGACTTTCTTGCGCACTTCCACACCCATGAACTTCTTACGATCCCACGATCCTGCCCGCATCGCCATGTACGCCTGGGGAACATTGCGGGCCAGGGCAAACATCAAGGCAACCGTGTGCTCTGCAGCAGCTACCACATTACCAAGAGGGGCATTAGCCACCAACACACCTAACTTCGTCGCCGCGGGGATGTCAATGTTATCTACGCCCACGCCGGCCCGCACAACGATCTTGAGCTTCTCGGCCGCCGATAGCAGATCGGCAGTTACCTTCGTGCCGCTACGCACAATCAGGGCATCGTACTGCGGAATGATAGCAAGAAGCTCCTCCGGCGTCCGCTTGGGGAAAACATCCACCTGCAATCCTTGCTCGCGTAACAAGTGTACACCGGCTTCCGACAAAGGGTCTGCAACCAATACTTTCTGACCGTCCATGCTTCCTCCTCACAAAATGGATTCAGCCGACAACCATTGGCGGCTCTACATGCGCTCCGGTGCGCTCATACCCATCAACGCCAGCACCTGCGCTAAGACCTGCTTGGTGGCGGCGACCAATTGCAGCCGGGCCTGGCTCAACGCTTCGTTCTGGCGATCCAACACCTGGCAATCACGGTAAAACTGGTGAAACGCCGCAGCCAAATCGCGAGCATAATAAGTCAAATGATGCGGCTGCAACCGCGTCACAGCCAAATCTACCACTTCCGGTAACATCAACAAATGACGCACCAAATGCAACTCGGCCGGATGCACTAATAAACTCAAATTCGCATCCGAAGCAATCGTCCAACCATCTTCCTGCGCCTTACGGAAAATGCTGGCAATGCGAGCATGGGCATATTGCACATAGTAAACCGGGTTTTCGCTAGACTCTCGGACAGCCAAATCAAGGTCGAACTCAATGGTCGCCTCGTTTCCACGAGTCAATAACATAAAGCGCACTGCATCTTTGCCCACTTCGGCCACAACCTCCGCCAAAGTGACGATGTCACCCGAACGCTTGGAGAGCTTTACTTCCTGCCCATTGCGCAATAGCTTCACCATGTCATAAAGTACAACGGTCAGCCGTTTCGGATCCACGCCCAACGCCTGCAATGCCGTTTTCATGCGGGGTACATGTCCCTGGTGGTCCACCGCCCAGACGTCAATGACCCAGTCGAAACCACGGCGGATAAACTTGTCATAATGATAGGCAATGTCAGAAGCAAAATAGCCAGGTGTACCATTAGAGCGGATAACAACTTCATCCTTAGCCCCACCCAATGCCGTAGCCGTAAGCCAGACAGCGCCATCTTTTTCGTGCAGAAAACCCCGGCTCCGTAAGAGGTTCATAACCTCGCCAAAAGTGCCATCCTCATAGAGCGACTTCTCTGAAAACCAACGGTCAAAGTGAACGCCCAATGCAGCTAGATCACGCTCCAAATCGCGCAAGGTGCGTCGGATTCCCCAAGCCGTCAAAACGCTAATTGCTTCTTCGCGAGGCATGCTCAAGTAATGATTACCCTCTGCCCGCACGATCTCGCCGGCCCACTCCTGCAAATACGCCCCATGGTAGCCATCTTCGGGCAAAGTGGCCTCTTGCCCCAACGCTTGCCCGTAACGCGCCAGCAGTGACTCGCCGAATTTGCGGATTTGCAGGCCAGCGTCGTTAACGTAATACTCACGCTGTACCTTATAACCGGCTGCAGCCAACAAATTGGCTAACGTGTCTCCCAAAACGGCATTGCGAGCACCACCGAAGTGCAAGGGGCCGGTGGGGTTGGCACTGACGTATTCCACTTGCACCTTCCGCCCACCGCCTTTATCAATGTTTCCCCAGCGTTCTCCGTCCTGCCGGATAACAGCCACCTGTTGGGACAGCCAATCGTCGGCCAAAGTGATATTGATGAAGCCGGGAGGGACGACATCCACCTTGCCCACATACGCTGCTGGCGCTAAGTTCTGCACGATGGCATCGGCAATTTTCACCGGCGCCATGCGCGCCAAACGGGCAGATTGCATAGCCACATTCGTCGTGTAATCGCCAAAGCTTGGATCTTTCGGGTGTTCAACGGCAATAGCAGGCGGGGAAAACTTCGGCAAATCCCCTCTCTTCTGGGCTTTCCGCAAGGCAACTGTAAGCAAAGCAGCAATATCATCACGTAGCAAGGCACTCTCTCCTCAAAGTAAGTCGTATTAGGACAACGGCATTAGCAGTAGTATATAGCGGCTTTCGTCAATGGCGGCAAATCTGATGGGAGACGTTGAAGTGTAATGCATCACGTAGACAGGAAAAGGCGCGGGCTCAAAAACCATCTAACTACCAAAGCACGAAAATAGACCAAGGGCAGACTATTAAGTAGATGGTGAGTGATAAGCGTGCAAATCGTACCAATTGGGGCCGATTTCAACATCGACCTTCAACGCTGCTTTGAGCTGGTAAGCGGATTCCATGGTATCTCGCAGCAATTCCGCCATGCTCTCAATTTCGGACTCCGGCACTTCTAACAGCAACTCATCGTGAACTTGCAGCAGCATTTTGCTGTCATAGCCCCCATCGTGCAGTCGCCGGTGCAGGTTGATCATGGCAATCTTTATGATGTCGGCTGCAGTGCCTTGAACAGGATGGTTGATGGCCGCACGCTCCGCCGCGGCAATAACATTATAGCTAAACTGACGGGGACTCTGCAGTTCGGGGAAATAGCGGCGCCGACCCAACAAAGTTTCCACGTAGCCCAGGCGCCGGGCACTCTCTTTTGTTTTCTCAATATACTCCTGAACTTTCGGGTAGGTCTCAAAGTAAGTCTTAATGAACTGCGTCGCCTCATCTGGAGTCATGCCGGTACGCTGAGAAAGGCCAAAGCCAGTGACGCCATAAGAAATGGCAAAATTCATCATTTTCGCCACCCGGCGCTGCGCTGATGTTACCTGGCCAATGGGCACCCCGAAGACCAACGACGCCGTGTGGGCGTGGATATCCTCACCCTGAGCGAAAGCGGCTAACATGGTCGGATCGCCAGAGATGTGTGCCAAGACACGCAATTCCACCTGGGAATAGTCCGCTGCCAAAAAGAGGTGTCCCGGCGCGGCGACGAACGCCTTACGAATCTGCCGCCCCAATTCTGTGCGAATGGGAATATTCTGCAGATTGGGGTTATTGGACGCCAAGCGGCCCGTTTCCGCCGCCGTCTGACTATAGGAAGTATGAATCCGTTCCGTTCGTGGGTTAATCAACTCCGGCAGAGCGTTGACATACGTGGAAAGGAGCTTGTGCAACTGGCGGTACTCCAGGATCAAGTCCACCACCGGGTGCTTACCCCGCAGCCCTTCCAAAACTTGTGCCGAGGTGGAAACATAACCCGATTTCGTCTTGCGCAGACCTTGGGATGAAAGGCCCAACTTGCCGAACAACGCCTCGGAAAGCTGCTGAGTGGAATTAACATTGAAGCGGTAACCAACCAGTTGAAAAATCTCGTTCTCCAATTCGTGCAACCGGCCGCTGAACCGGCGGGAAAGCTCCGACAAAACAGGGGGATCGATCAAAATGCCAGCCCGTTCCATTTCAATCAGCACCGGCACCAGCGGCATTTCTATGTCCCAGAAGAGACGCGTCAACGAGCGGCTTTCCAACTCCGGCAAGAGGACATCATATAACCGCCAGGTCATTTGGGCGTCGGCGGCAGCGTACGGAGCTACTTTGCTCAACGGCACTGCCCCCATGCTAATCTGCTTCTTCCCTTTGCCGATCAGCGAGGTGATTTCAGTCATTTCCTCGCCTAGTCGATTAAAAGCCAGTGTCTTCAGCCCCAAGCCCCGGGTCGCCGGGTCAATAAGCCAAGCGGCAATCATCGTGTCCGCCAACGGTGGCGATACTTGAAAACCGTACCGCTGCAAGAGTGTCAAGTCGAATTTGGCATTGTGGGCGACCTTGAGCTTCTTCTCGTCGGCTAAGGACGGCTGCAACGCGGCACGCAGCACGGCCAACGATAACTGCTTCGCACCTTGGTGAGCCACGGGGAGGTAAGCACTTTCCACAACAGAAGCCCCCCACCCCACCGAAATACCCACCAAATCCGCACGTTGTTTGTCCGTACTGCTACTTTCCACATCAATAGCGAACCGCGACGCGCTTTGCAAAGCAGCCACCACCTGCTTCAACGCCCTCTCATCCTGTACGACAAGAGGGCGCTCGCCGTATGGCCCGGCAACAGGGCGTTCCTCCACCAATAAAGGGAGTTCTGTCTGCTGTGGAGTCGCTTCGCCGGGGAGTAACTTCAGCAAAGTACGAAATTCCAACTCCTGGAAAAGGT
>WFQT01000458.1 GCA_015486895.1 Anaerolineae bacterium | reverse complement strand
GTCCAGTCTTGAGGAGTTAACGGCTATTTGCGCCCCCACGGTACGCAGGGCATCCCAGATGACCTGGCGAGCGATCCCTTCAGCCCGGTCGTAACGCAACACCATCTCACGGTGGACCGCATCGATCCCCGTGCCACAGATGGAGTCATGCGCCTGGTTTTGCAGCACAAATTCCCACGCTTTCCATACAAACGGCGAAAAATCGCGCCCGTAAAGCCCGGCGACGGCGGCCAACGGTTCGGCGTATCGTTCCAACAGTGTCTGGAGAAGGACATTTTTCTGCTTGAGGTACATTCGAGCTGAGTACACACCGCTGAGCACAGGATGGTACTTGCTCGCTCGAAGTTCTCCTCGGATCACGGACAGCGAGGGATCAGCTCGTCGTACGGCTTCGACATACTCAGCGAGAGTCCCCTGTTGCAGATGTACATCTGAAAGTCGTTCGTTCAGCCGCTGGAGCACCTCCAGAATCTCTCCCTGTGGTCCCAAATGATCACAGCCATTGGGTATGAGCATTGTTTTTGTAGAGCTCCATCTCTCGATCAGGTGAAGCAGCCCAATCAATGGGGGTTCTTCTTGCGGTAACAGGCCGCGTTTCTGGAGTTCTATCACAGAAAAAGATGGTATGCTAGGATCATCCGTTAAAAACGCACCGCTACAATAACCCGTCCCCATCACGTGAGTGAACACTTGTGAGCCATCCGGAGCCTCCCACAAGAAGTCGAATGAGCCCGCAGCTTTCACCGCCAGATCAGCACCCCGCATTATAAAGGCCGTATCAATTCCAAACCCATGCAGGATTTGCGGAAGCTGAGGAATATGGCCAAAGGTATCAGGCACATACCCTTCCTCCATCACTTTGCCAAAGTTGTTAGCAATGCGATGGCCCAGAAGGAGATTCCTAATCAATGCTTCGCCGGAGACCAGGAACTCATCGGGCTGGACATACCATGGACCGATGAGTAAACGGCCGGTTTGGACCAGCCTTCGCAGCTCTGCCTCCCGCTCTGGGCGGATCTCTAGGTAGTCAAGGACGGGGATCACCTGTCCATCAAGCATGAATCGGTAGTTAGGTTCGCGATTCATTATCTCGAGCAACCTATCCATTCCCTGGACCAGCCAGTAGCGGAACCCTTCGAAAGTTAAGTACCATTCCCGATCCCAGTGGGTATGCGAGACTACCATTGCCTGGAGCCGATTATATTCTTTGATCACCCTCCATCTCCCCCTTCCTTGTGGCGCCACTTCAGTGCTCCTATATACCATAGCGGATTCGTTAGCGCAGCCATCGGCCATTGCTCAGGAACAGCATTTGGCACAGGAACACGTATCTCTGCACGAACATATTTATGCACAGAAAGATCCCAATTGCTCTTAAATGACCACTCATCATCCAATATAGTCAGTTGTAATATTCGCCCGAGTTTAGTGATGAGATGCAATTTTAAACCAGCACCATTGCTCACTTCTATGATTACTCTTATCTTTTTGGAACATAATACATCCCCTTGAATAAATTCTTTTCCTTCAGCTTCAGCTCGCAAATTCACTCGGGGACCAGAAGGGCACGTAGATATAAAAACATGCCCAGCTTTGATACCGCTTAGGACAGCACGAGTCGACAAAGTCTCAGCATATACCCATGTAGTAGGAAAGCCAAGCAAGTGAAATAGGCGGCCATTCTTCATGTGAAAGGGGTGTGAATCACTTCCTCCCACAGCGATAACGCGGCGCCCTTCATTCAGTAGTGACTCCCATAATGCAAGGCTATAATGATTTTGCGCTTGCCATAAACTTTGCCAAACTTCTATACAGTCAATAGGTATATTTGTTCCGAACTCCCATTCTGGTCCGCCTGGCTTTGGGTGGTTTATAGAGAAAATTCCTCCTTCTTCATGTACAGCATTGATGATCGGCGTTAAGTCAACTAATGGACGAAAGCGAAAATCCACCCAACTATTAATTCCCCAGACATTAGCATGACCGTAATAAGTTGTAACCTCCTCACCAGGGATCAGAAGTGGATGGTTACTGATCCCTTTAACCCAAGAATGGTGACTTATAGTGTTATGATCTGTGATAGCAATGAAATCTAGCCCTCTCTCACGTGCCGCTTTAGTTAACTCTCTGACACTGCAGTGTGCGTCACTGTGATGAGTATGCGAGTGAAGATCGCCTTTGAACCAATTTGGCCCTGCTACTGAGGTTTTCTTGTTCCTATTTGGAGTTGGCGGCCTATTCTGTAGAGAGCCCTCCTTGTCAGATATTTTGATTTCTACCCGATAATCACAACCCACAGTGGCAATTTTGTACAACCCTAGAATGACGTGCCAAGTTCCGGGAGTGATTACTCCTGGGAGATAGCCAGGAGTAGCGCTTCGGGTGGTAACAACAACATAATCACGGGCAGAGCCGCTCCAACCCCGGAATTGCAATGCATTTTTCCCGCTGCCTGAGGTTTTCGGCGCAAAAAGTCC
>WFQT01000457.1 GCA_015486895.1 Anaerolineae bacterium | reverse complement strand
GGCCGGCCGATGATCTCGTCCTTTGGGTAGTCCAACAGTTCGAGCGCTGCCCGGTTCAGCGTCCTGATAGTGCCATCGGGGTTGGCCACGATGACCGCGTCGAGCATGCTTCCCAGGATGCCTGCCTGATGGCGGTAGCTGGCCTGCAGTTCCCTCGTCCGTTCCTCGACCATCCTTTCCAAATTTTGGGCATATTGCTCTTTAAGAGCTGTTTCTATCTCCAATTCGCGTCTGCGGGCGGCCAGACCCCGGCGCAGGTGGAGCAGCTCGATCCCCTTCCCGACCGAGGCGATGAGTTCTTCGAGCGAGATTGGCTTGCGCAGATAGTTGAAAACGCCCAGTTGTAACGCCTGGATAGCCTTGTCCTGGTCGCCGTGGCCGGTGACGATAATCGAGACAAAATCATCACTGATTTCCCGGCACTTTTCCAGCATCTCCAGGCCGCCCATGCGAGGCATCCTGATGTCCACAATCGCCACGTCCACCCGGTTGTGGCTGAAGTAGTCCAGACCCTCCAGGCCGTCGTAAGCGACGGCGGTGTGATATCCTTCTTTGTCCAATTCCCGCTTGATGCGCCCGCACAGTTCTTTCTCGTCGTCTACCACCAAGACGTTGTGCTCCAGGGCCCTCTTTTCTTCCGCCACCCGCTTTTGCTGAACGCGGAAGACGGCTGTGTGGAGTTCATCCAAGGAGATGGGCTTGCGCAGATAATCCACCGCGCCCAGGCGAATGGATTCCATTGCTTTATCTTCATCGCCATAGCCGGTAATAATGACCACGTCCAGATCAAGTTGCGCCTGCCGAATCTCTCTCAGAAGTGAAAAGCCATCCATCTTTGGCATGCGGATATCGAGCATCAGCAGTGCGTAGGCTGTCCCTTCCTGTTTGGCGTGCTTTAGCCGCCCCAGGACATCGATCACGGAAGTGGTGTAGTCAACCTCATAACCTTCCTTTTGTAACTCCCGCTGTAAACGTTGGCAGATTCCAACTTCGTCGTCTACGATAAGGACTCTCATTCTTGTGCCTCCTTTACTGCCGCAAGAGCACGAGAAATCCGAAGTCGCTCAATCCCCCTCTTCACCGAAGTGACGAGTTCCTCCAATGAAATCGGCTTCTTCAAATAGTCGTAAACACCCAGGTGCAGTGACTCTGTAGCCACATCGTGGTCACCGTGACCGGTGGTGATAATCGTCACGAAATCAGCGTTGATCTGCCGGCACCTTTCCAGCATCTCTAAACCGCTCATGCCGGGCATTTTGACGTCCGCGATCAACACGTCAACCCGATTCCTTTTGAAATAAGCAATGCCCTCGTCGGGGCTGAAAGCAGTGGCCGTGCGATAGCCTTCCTTTTCCAACTCCCTCCCGATGCGCCGGCACAGGCGTGGCTCATCGTCTACTACCAGGATATGATACTTTCGATAGTCGTTAGAATGCTTGATTGCCTCCCCGCCCACTCGAAACACCGCCGCACCGAGTTGCTCCAAAGAAACGGGCTTGTTCAGGTAGTCCTTGGCGTTCAGACGTATGGCCTCAATGACTATCTGCTCATCGCGATAGCCGGTCATAATGATCGCCTCAACGCCCAACCGCTGTTCCCTGATGCGAGCAAACAAAGTGAGACCATCCAACTCTGGCATTGTAACGTTGAGGAGTAAGAGGTTGAACGGGTTACCGGCTCTCCTGGCCGCCTTTAACTCTTCCAGCACACCCAGGGGAGAAGTCTGATAATCAGCCTGGTGACCTTCCTTTTGCAGTTCGCGCTGCAAGCGCTGGCAGATCCCAATTTCGTCGTCAACGATGAGTATTCTCATGATGTCCCCCCTCGCTCCCCAGGGTTAGGGGCTACGCCGGAGGTGGAGGCTCCTATCGGCAGTGCGAGCTTGAAACTTGCGCCTCCTATCTCGTTATCCTCAACCCAGATCCTGCCACCCAACGAGCGAGTGACCAATATATAAGCAATCGAAAGCCCCAGACCGGTACCCTGCCCAACCTCTTTGGTGGTGAAGAAAGGCTCGAATATCCTCGTTTTGACTTCATCCGGAACGCCGATAGCATTGTCTGCCAGTTCAAAGACTACCCATTCATTTTCCCTTAAAACGCGGCACAGCAGCCGTTTTTGAAAGCTTTCGCCGCGGCTTTCCGCTGCCTCGGCCTTCTCATCCAACGCTTGGCGCGCATTGGTCAGGATGTTGATCAATACCTGTTCCAGTTGGTTCGGATTCACGTAAATGACGGGCAAATCTTTTTCTATCTCACGCGAGACGGAAACGTTGTGCAACTGGAACTGCCCGCCCATAATGACAAAGGCGTTGTTCAGCACTTGTTCGGGCTCGACATATTCCCACTCCTCGGGCCGCCGGGCAAAGACCCGCACGTGAGTGATTATCCGATCAATGCGCTTCACATTGTCGAGTATGTCTTGCATGTCCTGGGG